>JAEWHB010000203.1 GCA_023388015.1 Bacteroidota bacterium | reverse complement strand
TCCCAACTTAGAAAACAAATTCACATCCGACTCGCGTGAAAGTTTTCTGGAATATATTTCTGAGAAAACCGTTGTGGTAGCCAAAAACCTGAACATCATCCAATCGGCGATTTATCGGAATTTCAATCTCGCAGCCGAATCTTTCCAAAAACTTTCCGGCGAAATCAAACATGCTTCGCCCAAAGAATTATTTCTGGATGAAATCGAATTCAAATCGGGATTGAAGAAATTTCCGGTCATTGAATTTTCTATGTCGCCTTATTTTGACGATTCAGTCGAATTCAAAATCAACCAAAAACCTCAGCCTTCTTTCAACAAACAATTTGATTTGTTGGCTGAAGAGTTTCATTCAAAAACCGAAGAAGGTTATACGAATTATCTGTTTTGTTCGGGTGAAAAGCAAGTTCAGCGTTTTCACGATATTTTTGAAGACATAGATAAAGAAGTCAAATTCGTTCCGGTCATCGGTTCGGTTCATCAGGGTTTTGTCGATGATGATCTGAAAATCACTTGTTTCACCGACCATCAGATTTTTGAGCGTTACCATAAATTCAATCTTCGGAATTCCTTTGCCAAAAAGGAAGCGATTACATTAAAAGAATTGACTTCGCTTCAAATAGGAGATTATGTGACGCACATCGATCACGGCGTCGGGAAATTTGCGGGATTGGTAAAAATTGATGTGCAGGGAAGTAAGCAGGAAGCGATCAAATTGGTGTATCGCGACAATGATATTCTGTACGTGAGCATTCATTCGCTGCATAAAATCGCGAAATTCACCGGAAAAGACGGAGCCGAACCGAAAATCAATAAATTGGGTTCGCCGGCTTGGAGAAATTTAAAAAACAAAACCAAAACGAAAGTCAAAGAAGTGGCTTTTGATTTGATTAAATTATATGCGAAACGCCGTACACAGAAAGGTTTTCAGTTTACGCCTGATAGTTATTTACAAAACGAGCTCGAAGCATCTTTCATTTATGAAGATACGCCCGATCAGTTGAAAGCGACTAATGATGTGAAGGCCGATATGGAAAGTGAACGTTCGATGGATCGATTGGTCTGCGGGGACGTTGGTTTCGGGAAAACTGAAGTAGCGATTCGGGCGGCGTTCAAAGCTGCTGCCGATGGGAAACAAACCGCGATTTTGGTTCCTACAACTATTTTGGCGTTTCAGCATTTCAAAACTTTTTCGGAAAGACTGAAAGATATGCCGGTAACGGTGGCTTATCTGAACCGATTTAAATCGGCAAAGCAGAAAAAAGAAATTCTTGAAAAATTAGCCGAAGGCAAAATTGATATCATCATCGGCACGCATCAATTGGTCAATAAAGATGTGAAATACAAAGATTTAGGATTGTTAATCGTTGATGAAGAACATAAATTTGGAGTTGGTGTGAAGGATAAATTGAAGACGCTTCGCTCCAATGTGGATACGCTGACTTTGACGGCAACGCCGATTCCGAGAACTTTGCAGTTTTCACTGATGGCAGCCCGTGATTTGTCGATTATCAAAACGCCGCCACCGAACCGACAACCGATTGAAACGCAATTAATTGGATTTAACGAAGAGCAAATCCGTGATGCGATTTTCTATGAATTGCAACGCGGCGGACAGGTTTTCTTTATTCACAATCGGATTGAAACTTTAAAGGAAATCGCCGGAATGATCCAAAGATTGGTTCCCGATGCGAAAATTGCTACCGGTCATGGACAGATGAAAGGCGATGAGCTCGAAAAAGTCATTCTGGATTTTATGGAAGGAAAGTTCGATGTTTTGGTTTCCACTACGATTGTAGAAAACGGATTGGACGTGCCGAATGCGAATACCATTTTGATTGGAGATGCGCAGAATTTCGGATTGGCCGATTTGCACCAAATGCGAGGACGTGTGGGGCGCAGCAACCGAAAAGCCTTTTGTTATCTGATTTCGCCACCTGTTTCGGCCTTGACCAATGAAGCCCGAAAACGTTTGCAGGCCATTGAACAATTCTCCGATTTGGGTTCAGGATTTAACATAGCGATGAAGGATTTGGAGATTCGTGGAGCCGGAAATATGTTGGGAGCGGAACAGTCCGGATTTATATCGGAAATCGGATTTGATACGTATCAGAAAATTCTGAATGAAGCGATAGAAGAATTAAAGGAAACCGATTTCAAAGATTTATTTGAAGAACAAAATCCGGATGATAAAGTCTATGTTTCAGATATTCAGATTGATACAGATTTGCAGATTTTAATTCCGGATGATTATGTCAACAATGTGGAAGAACGTTTGGCACTTTACAACGAACTGGCCGGAAATGAGGATGTCATTGCACTGAATCAGTTTGAAAATAATTTGATAGACCGATTTGGGGAATATCCGAAAGAAGTTTCCAATTTGCTGGAAAGTATGCGCCTGAAATGGATGGCAAAAGAATTGGGATTTGAACGAATTGTCCTGAAAAAAGGCGTGATGTTGGCGTATTTCATCAGCAAACCCCAATCCGATTATTTTCAGTCTTCCAAATTCCAAAATATCATTTCTACACTTCATCAAAATCCGAGGTTGGCGACTTTTAAAGAAAAACCATCGAAATCGAAAGGTGAAGAAAATACTTTGATGCTTCGTTTTGAAGAAGTGAAATCGGTGGAAAAGGCTATGGAAAAACTCCGTGTTTTATTGCCACAAACAAAAGAGGAAGAAATTCCCTCCAACTGAAATATTCCCCTCCTTTGGAGAGGTTAGGGGAGGCTTACTCCAATTCAAATTTTACCGGAATTCTATAGACTTCACTTTGTGCCAACATCATTTTGCCTTCTGCATCGGCAAATTTTTCAATCGCTTTTTGTGCAGCTGCAGCCAAGTTTTCATCGGATTCGCCCAAAACACGAAGTGATTTCAGATTTTGGTTTTCATCGGTTGCGAAACGAACGTAAACCGTTCCTTCATTGAAATTTTCTTTTGCCGTTTCCGGATATTCCACATAATCTGAAATGATGTGTGTGATCACATTGTCTTTACAAACCTTTTGTTGCGTTTCTGCCAATTTATTGCATTTATCCATTTTATTTTGACCGAATGCGAAACCTGAAATAAGGATTAAAGTGAAAGCTAATATCTTCGTTTTCATCTTATTATGTTTTAATGTTAATAGCTTAGTTACGTTTAATTAATGTAAAATTAACATTAAGTTTACATTGAAACAAGCCGAAACTGAAAACTTAACATTGGAAATACAATTCTTAACATTGACTCAGCCCTAACAGGGTTTCAAACCCTGTTAGGGCTTTTGGGTTTTTTAGAACTGTAACAATTCAAACTTTTACCGTCTTTTTTTGAAATTAAATCTCAATGAAAAGACTTTTTTGTTTTCAGTTTTTAATTTTCTTTTTGTTTTATTCGGTCAAAATCCGATTGAGGAAATTCTTCAGGAGGAATTTGAAAAGGGACGTTTCAACGGTAGTGTTTTATGGAGTGATAATGGAGAAGTTTTTCAGTTCCACAAAGGATTTTCTAACATCCAATTTGAAATTGAAATAAATGATGAAACCCGTTTTTCAATCGCTTCGATTAGCAAACTTTTTACTTCGATTGCTGTTTTACAAATGCAGATTTCGACAAGATTTTAATTATTCTTTGCAATACGGACACAGCAGATTTGAAAATTTTAGCAAATAAAATCTACTTCAAAAAATAAAAACTACCGCTAAGATCAGATTGGTAAAATGACGGGTTAAATGCGAAATTTAAGGTTTGTGCATTTAATCCGCAAAACCATTTTTATTGGCTTTTAAACTATAAACTAATAAATAGAAAAATGGTTTTGCTTATGTTTGTGCTAAATTGAAACCTCTGTCTTTCAATTCCGTTTCTTCGCAAAGCCTTAAAAAATCACTATCAAGCCGTCCGCACGTATCGTCCTAAAAATAAGTTGATAAAATGAAAAAAAAATTATTAATTATCACACTAATCCTAATAGCGTTTCAAGGATTTTCGCAAGAAGAACCTTTTTCTTTTCACTCATTAAAAGGTTCTAATTGGGGAGCATTTGATATAAAAACCGACAATCCGCTGTATAACCTGATTGGAAAAGAAGTGTTTGGAAAAGAATCTTTTGACTTCACAAGTTCTTTAGGCATTCCAGAAACGGAATCTTTCCAAGACATCAGACATCTTCAGTATTTTGCCTCAGGTGTAGAAATCGTTTACAAAGCAAATGTTGAAAAAATAGCATCTATATTTCTTCTGGCTCCAAATTACAGTAATTGGTATGAAGCTTTCACAGGAAAATTGCCCTATGGATTGAATTGGAATATGACCAAAAGTGAAGTGGAAAATCGGATTGGGAACGGCGAAGAGTATCATCGAATGAGCGATGTTTTTTACCAATATAAATCACTTCAAATCGAAATAGCTTATTTTAAAGGCAGTGAAAATCCAAAAATGGAATCCATTCAAATTCGGGATTTTGAAGAGAAAGATTTGTCCATAATGGATACAATTGGAGAAGACAGCATCGACAAGAGAATAGATTCAGAAATGCCCGATATAGCGATTCATGATTCCTCGCAATATGCACCAGAATTTATTAAAAACTTAAAAGACCTTACAACTTACCGATCTTTTGAGCTAATTGAAGACAAGATTATTGTCGATAATAGAGAAACAATGGAATTTCCGTACTATCCTTTCCTTGGAGACACATTGTATTACGCAAAAGAGGATAGTGACTCATCTGTTTATTTGACAGTCATGAGAATAAATCAAACCACAATTACTTACCAACTGCAAATGCTTAAATCTGGAAAAGAATATAAGGAGGAAGATGGATGGGCGCATCTAAATCCTCATGACATAATAAATGGAGATGGGTTTTCAATAAGTGAAGATGAAGATGGCGAGATGTATTGGTCGATTTTTTTTAGAAATCAAAAACCAGATGGTTGTTTTACAGATGTTTATGTTGGTTCGAATAGGGGGCTCGCAGCCATGGAAAACCATTGCGTTAGTGAATTTCGATATAATTCGGAGAAGAACTTCATAAATTTAGAACAAATAAATAAGGAAGAATAATGTATTTTGGATTTTCCGTTAAAATAGGATAATAAAGCTAATTACAAGCGGAAAAATAGGGATTAATCGACCAACCGGAAAAGAAATTACCCTCGTAAAATCTATTTTTATTGACGAAATATTTGTTCAATTAAATTTATATTCTACATTTGTAGAGTTAACTCTAAAGAAATAGAAGTGAGTTTATCTAAAAAGGAAGAAGAATTGATGGAAATCATCTGGAATGAAGGAAAACCTTTCATGAAAGACATCATTGATGCCTATCCTGAACCCAAGCCTGCAACGACGACGGTGGCGACTTTGCTGAAACGAATTCAGGAAAAAGGTTTTGTGGATTATGAAATCTTTGGGAATTCCAGAAGGTATTTTCCGCTGATAAAGAAAGAAGATTATTTTTCGCGACAGATGAAAGGGTTGATCAAAAATTTCTTTGGGAATTCGCCTTTGCAGTTTGCGTCCTTTTTTACTTCATCGGCAGATTTGTCGGAGAAAGAGTTAGAAGATTTGAAAAAAATTGTGGACAGTGAAATCCAAAAACGTAAAAAATAATGGAACTTATTTTTAAAATAATCTGTTGTTCGGCCGTGTTCATCGGATTTTATCATTTCGTATTGCAAAGAGAAAAAATGTTCCGGTTCAACCGTTTTTATCTTTTGGCAACCTTGGTGCTCTCCTTCAGTATTCCCTTTATGGAATTGGGAATAAGAGAATTTTATACTCCGACTTTCCAAGAATTCATTCCGCTTATTCAACAAAGCCGAATTCATGAAATTCCCGAAAATTCAAGGGTTCATCTCGCTTCGATTCCCATAGAAAACGTAGTCGAAACGCCGAAAACAATTCCGACTTTTAATTGGATTGAAATTTTGGGCGCAATCGGAGTGCTCATCAGCTTGGCGTTTTTGGTTCGATTTGTTTTAAACCTTTGGAAGATCAATCGTTTGGCAAATGAAAATGAAAAAGTTCAAAAAGAAGGATTTACGTTGGTGAAAATCAATCGGAATGTTTCTCCATTTAGTTTTTTTCATTATTTATTTGCTTCGAAACAAGAGGTTGAAAATGAAAATTTACGTTCCGAAATTTTCTATCACGAATTGGCACATATTCGTCAAAAACACAGCTGGGATGTGGTTTTCATAGAATTTCTTCTGATTTTTTTCTGGTTCAATCCTTTTTTATATATCTATAGAAAGTCCATTCGAACCAATCATGAATTTCTGGCCGATGAAGAAGTCTTGAACCATGATTTTGACACGCTGGCTTATCAGCAACTTTTGCTGGAAAAAATTCCGGTAAAATCTCAGACTTCACTTTCCAGCTCCTTTAATTATTTAGTAACCAAAAAAAGATTGATTATGATGACAAAACAAACATCCAAAATCAAAACCATCGCGCTTAAATTTTTCAGTATTCCTTTGTTGGTAGCGGTTATGCTAATGTTTAGTGAAAAAGTTTCCGCTCAGATTGAACCTGGAAAAGGTGTTTCCAAAGAATTGTTTCGTGAATATAAAAAACAAATTCGCAAAGCGACGGTAAAAGTGAAAGACGAAAATGGAAATAAAATCAAAAAAATCGATACTTCGAAATTGGATAAAGAACTCATGAGCGAGGTCTATGCGCAGATGTCGCCCGAACAAAAAATGAAAGTTCAGCCCATTCCAACTAAA
>JAEWHB010000135.1 GCA_023388015.1 Bacteroidota bacterium | reverse complement strand
GTTATAAAATCTTTGTTGATTTCTACATTCATCTGGCTATTTTGGAGGTTAAATCAATAAACTGTTCAACTGAAAGCTGTTCAGCGCGCAAGTTAAGCAAATTATCCTCAATTTCATGGTCGGTGATATTTAAACTTTTGAGTGCATTGCGCAAGGTTTTTCTTCGCTGATTGAATGCAGTTTTGACAACTGTGAAAAATAATCTTTCGTTTACATCTAGCTTTTCACGAAATCTTGTCAGCCGGATTACCCCCGATTTAACTTTCGGTGGCGGATTGAAAACATTTTCATCAACCGTGAACAAATATTCGGCTTTGTAGTAAGCTTGTGCCAGCACGGAAAGAATGCCGTAAATTTTGGAACCTTCCTTAGCGCAAATCCGCTCTGCAACTTCTTTCTGAAACATTCCTACCATTTCCGGTATTAAAATTCGGTCTTCAATGACTTTGAAAACGATTTGGGTGGAAATATTGTAAGGAAAATTGCCCAAAATGCAAACCGGTTGGTTTTCGAACTTTCCGGCCAGATTCATTTTCAGGAAATCTTCTGCAAAAACCGGTAGTTCAGGATAGTTTTGATTCAAATATTCAACTGATTCCGTATCAATCTCTACAACCGAAATATTCTTTTTTTCCTGAATTAAATATTTGGTCAGCACGCCCATTCCGGGGCCGATTTCCAATACATTTTCATATCCGTTCCAACTCAATGCCTCCACAATCTGTCGGGCAATGTTTTCATCCTTCAAAAAATGCTGTCCTAAATGTTTTTTGGCTTTTACGCTCATCCTGCGAATTTAATCTGAAAAATTTGAAACTGGACAATTCGGACATTTAATCTCAGGATTTTAATTTTTCAAATCCTTCTTTTATTCCTTCCAATGCTTCTTCACGCAATTTTGGATTTCCTTCATCGGCCGCCTCCAGTATGGCTTTACATTCTTTTAAATATTTGGGTGCAAAACCGCGGTCGTGGGCAACAATTTCGATTGTGTTATCAATGATATCTGCATATTTTATGGTTTGTGCAGTGGAACTTATTTTTCCCAATCTTTCCGTTTCTAAGACTTTTCTTTGTTTGCGGTTGAGATGCGGATAGTCGGATTTTGTATAAACATCGGTAAGTTCCACAACCAATTTAAGTGTTTCTTTGGCTTGGGATTCTGACATATAATCCGATAAAAAATTCAGAATTTCGCTTTCTCCGGTTGAAGTATCTTCTAAAACATCGTGCAAAATTGCAGCGGCCAAAACGGGGATTTCGTCTGAATAATTCCTGCAGATTTTCATAAGCCGAATGGGATGGACGATATACCGCTCATCGGAATATTTTCGCATTTGTTGGCCGTGTGCATGATCGGCAAAGGCAATGATTTTTTCTAAAACGGAATCGGAATTCATAAAATGGATTTGAAAAAATGAAACGCAAAACATGCGCCATCCTAAATGATTGTATCAAGTTTTTGGTACATTCTTTGAACTTTTCAAAATTCCTAAGCAATGTTAATCCATTCATTATTAACTTAAAAACAATTAAAATGGAGCACAAAGCTTGTATTGAGGCATTGAATGACCTCATCAAAATCAACAACGACAGAATTGAAGGATACCAACGTGCAATCAACGAATTGCCCGATGGTGAAAATGCAGATTTGAAATCCTTGTTTGGAAGTATGATCGACGAAAGTCAAGGTTATAAACAAGAACTTCAAAATCTTGTAATGGAATATGGCGGAGAAACCGCTGATGGTACCACCGCATCGGGGAAATTATATCGCGCTTGGATGGATGTTAAAGCCCTCTTTACCGGCGGTGATGAAAAAACAGTGTTGGGCAATTGCGAAGCTGGTGAAGATGCCGCTCAAAGAGCCTATCAAATGGCGCTTGACGATGATGACATTATGCAAAGAACCAAAGATTTGATCCGCACCCAAAAAACTTCCCTGAAAGGTTCGCACGACCAGATCAAAGCTATGCGTGATGCATCCTAAATACATGAAATTAATCCCTGCAAAAGCGGTCTAAAGAATTTGACCGCTTTTTTAATATTTAATTCTTAAACTTTCCCTAAATCTTTTAACATAAATCTACCAACGAAAGATTTTTTATACCTTTAGCCTCAAATTTAAAACTGAATGTCAAAACAGAGCGATAAATTTAATCAGGGTCGGCTTCGTTCATCCAATATTACCGTTGTAATCAGTATAGCCTTGGTTCTTTTTCTCTTGGGTATTTTTGGATTAATTGTCATCAATGCACAGAGTTATGCCGATTATATCAAAGAACAGTTGAAATTGGAAGCTTTTTTCAATGACGAATACGATCCGCGTGAACAGGACAAAGAATTGGCCAGACAACAAGAGTTCATTGATTCTCTGAAAATTAAACATTCTTTTATAAAGAACACTGAATATATTTCAAAAGAAAAAGCATCTGACATTGCTAAAAATGAATTAGGAATTGATGACAATGCGATTTTTGAAGCCAATATTTTCCCTGCTTCGGTGCAGATAACACTGCAGCCCGATTTTGTGGAACCACACAAAGTGGATAGTATCAAACAAATTATTCAAGCCGATCCGATTATAAATGAAGTGGTCAACGACGACGAACTGATGACGACTGTTTATAATAATATTGATAAAATAAGGTTCTGGCTTATGGTTCTCGCCGGAATTTTCCTGGTCATCGTAATGATTCTGATTAACAACTCTATTCGCTTAAGGATTTACGCCAAGCGATTCAGTATTAAGACGATGCAATTAGTAGGAGCAAGGAGGAGGTTTATCATCCAGCCGTTTTTGTTACAAAGTTCCATCCTCGGCTTATTAGGCGCAGTCCTTGCGATTCTTGCACTTGGCGGATTGTGGTATTATTTTGCCAACATTGTCAGCTTGCCGTGGTGGAACCCCGATTATTATTGGTTGATGTTGATTCTTTTGGTAATCGGAGTAGTGATTGCACTGATCAGTACCGGAATTGCAACCTGGAGATACCTGCGTCTGAGAACCGACCAGTTATATTAAATCTGACTAAATATTTAGCATAAATGAGTAAAATGGCCAAAACTGACGATTCAAAATTTACTTTTCTTTTTGGTAAGAAGAACTATATATTCATGGCTTTGGGCGTTGTGGTAATTCTGATTGGATTTTTTCTGATGATGGGTCCTGATGCCAATACCCGTCCTGATGGAACTTTTGACCCCAATTATTGGAACGACGGAATTTTCTCATGGAGAAGAATCCGTCTGGCACCTTTCATTGTCCTGCTCGGATTTGCCATCGAAATTTACGCCATCTTGCTGAATCCCAATAAAACCAAGTCAGAATGAGTGATATCATTAAGGCGATTATAGTCGGACTGGTTCAAGGACTGACTGAATTTTTGCCAGTTTCGTCCAGCGGACACATTGTCATTGCACAGGAAATTCTCAATATTCATTTCGAGGAAGAAGAAAATCTTTTGTTTGCCATCGTACTGCATTTTGCAACCGCGCTGAGCACCATTGTTGTTTTCAGAAAGGATATCATTCAGATTTTCAAAGGGTTATTTCAATTTAAAAATAACGAAGAATTCCAGTTTTCATTGAAAATTGTTTTGTCGATGATTCCGGCTGCACTAGTAGGCGTTTTGTTGAAAGATACATTGGAGGAATTATTTTCAAATCTTTTGGTGGTGGGCTGTATGCTTTTGGTTACCGCCGGACTCTTGTTTTTTGCAGATCGTGCCAAAAATACCGGAAAACCGGTCGGATATAAAGATTCTTTCATCATAGGAATTGCACAAGGATTCGCAGCTTTGTTACCTGGGCTTTCTCGTTCAGGTTCAACTATTTCCACTTCTATTTTGTTAGGAAATGACAAAGCAAAAGCTGCCCGTTTTTCTTTTTTGATGGTTTTGCCTTTGATTTTTGGTGCAACTGCCAAAATGTTTCTGGATGCCTCTGAAACTGGCGGATTGTCGATTGGAGAAATGCCGGTAGGTGCTTTGGTAGGCGGATTTGTCGCAGCATTTCTTGCCGGATTATTTGCCTGTAACTGGATGATTGAATTGGTAAAGAAAGCCAAACTGACTTATTTTTCTGTTTATTGTATAATTGTAGGGTTGACAGTAATTTCCTATTCTTTGTTTTTCAAATAAAT
>JAEWHB010000105.1 GCA_023388015.1 Bacteroidota bacterium | reverse complement strand
CCCTCTGCTTGTAAGGCAGATGCTCTGAACCAACTGAGCTATGCTCCCTCAAATTTGGACTGCAAATATAAGTAGGTTTTTCAGTTCTGCAAATAATTTTTTCAAATTTGGGTAAAATATTTTTAAGACCTAAATTCGCCGACTGATTTACAAAGAATTATGGGAAAGAATAAACTGAAGAGATTTGCCGAAAACAAAACGTTTGAGAACGTTTTCCAGCCCAATCGGCAAGAAATGATAGGAGGATTTGATCTAAAAGGAAATTGGAACAAAGAATTTTTCCAAAACGAAAATCCAATCGTCTTGGAACTCGGTTGTGGTAAAGGCGAATATACCGTAGCGCTTGCGCAGAAATTTCCCGATAAAAACTTCATCGGGATCGATATCAAAGGCGCTCGTTTTTGGCGAGGCGCCAAAACTGCTGTTGAAAATGGGATGAAAAACGTAGCTTTTGTGCGTACCCAAATTGAACTCATAGATTATGCCTTTGCCCAAAATGAAATCAGTGAAATATGGATTACCTTCCCTGATCCGCAAATCAAATTCCGTCGGACCAAACACCGACTTACCCATCCGGAATTTCTCAGAAAATACCATAAAGTTTTAGCTGAAAATGGACTCGTTCACCTGAAAACCGATAGTGAGTTTCTACATGGTTATACACATGGCGTCATTCAGATGGAAGGTCATGAAGTGTTGATTTCAAGTCATAATGTTTACCATCCTGACAATAAGGAATTACCTGAGGAAATCACCTCTGTACAGACTTTCTACGAACAAAAATTCTTGGAGGAAAATAAAAATATTACGTACATTCGTTTCTCCATAAAATATTAACACACAATGAAAAAACAAATTTATTCCCTGATGGTCTTATTGATTTCAGGGCTATTGGTTGCGCAGGAAAACGACTGGTTTCATGCAACCATGTTTACAGAAAATGCACAAGCGCTGAAAGATGCAAATCCAGACGGAATACAGATTCTTGCTACAAACGGCGAACAATCTGCGGTTTATGTTAATGAAGAAGTAGCACATCAACTACATGGAAATGTAGTGATTCACGGACCCGGATTCATTTATAAAAAATCAGAAGAAGAGGCCATCTCTTTCATTCAACAAAATTTTGAAAGCAGGTTTGATGTAATGGATTTTACCATAACAGAAGACGCTTTTGTTTTACAATGTCTGGATATGGTTAGTCCGCAAAATATTGAAGAAACCATTTTGATGTTGCAAGATTACGGAACGAGATATCACACGAGACCCGAGGCTGAACAAGCCATCTACGACTTGCGCGACAAATGGCAAGCACTCGCAACAGCTGCCAACCGGACTGATGTAAGTTTCGAAATCGTAGAGCATTTTGGAACGCCTATGCCGTCTTTGATTATGACCATTGAAGGAGCTGAACAGCCTGACGAATACGTAATAATCGGTGGACACGCAGATTCCATTACGCAATTTGCAAGCAATGCACCGGGGGCCGATGACAATGCTTCGGGAATCGCTACGATTACGGAAGTCATCAGAATTTTATTGGAAAATGATTATAAACCTCAGAAAACCGTTCAGTTCATGGCTTATGCAGCAGAAGAAATTGGATTGGTAGGTTCAGACGAAATTGCCGAAGAATATTATTCGCAAGGAAAAAACGTATTGGCCTATGTGCAGTTTGACATGACCAATTATAAAGGTTCAACTCAGGACATCGCCATCATTCAGGACAGCTATACAAGTGGTGATTTAAACATTTATTTAATCGAACTTTTGGAGCATTACAATTCAGCCGGAGCGCATCCAATTACTTATACCAATTCTGCTTGTAATTATGGTTGTTCAGATCATGCAAGCTGGAAGGCGCGCGGTTATCTGGCTTCATTTCCTTTTGAAGCGAGATTTAACGACAGCAACCCGCACATCCACACCACCGGTGATGTTTATTCGGTAAGTGGAAATTCAAATCATGCGGCGAAATTCACCAAACTCGGATTGGAATTCATCATCGAAGTAGCCAAAAGATCTGCATTGTCTACATCAGAAGTACAGAAATCTTCCGTTAATCTGGTGGTGAACAACAAAGAATTGATTTACGAAATCAGCAATGCCAACGGTAAAATCAAATCTTTGGAAATCATCGATACTTCTGCAAGAAGAGTATTGAGCAAATCCAATCTTGAAACTTCCGGGAAAATCAACATCAGCGTATTGCCCGCAGGTGTTTATGTAGCCGCTTTCAAAGATGCACAAGGCAAATCAATCGTGAAGAAGTTTTTAGTGAAATAATTGCTTCAGAACTTCATACAAATGAAAAAGCAACTCTTTCGGAGTTGCTTTTTTTATGCGTTAAGAATTAAATTAAAACCATTGTTTCTGATTGCGAACATAAGTTTCTTCGAATTCTTCGTCAGATTTCGTCAGGTAAATAATGCCTTCAATCAGTCCGATTATACCGCCGATTCCACAAGTTAGAACGCCTACGATAAGTTGAATAATTCCGGTCTGTGTATAACCCAGATAAAATTTAT
>JAEWHB010000056.1 GCA_023388015.1 Bacteroidota bacterium | reverse complement strand
ATCGGTGGATTATGAAATAATTGAAGAACCGAAAAAGAAAAATGAAGAATAAAAATCTAATATTCAGCGCGGTCGCCATAGTTGTTTTTGCAATTCTGGCGATTGTTTATTGTGCGCCGGTGCTTTCTGAAAATTCTATCATTCAGCCCGACATTGTAAATTACAAGGGAAGTGCCGAAGAAATGCACAAATTTCAGGAGCAAACCGATGAAAATATTTATTGGTCCAATGCTATGTTTGGTGGAATGCCGACTTACCAAACCGGTGTCCGATACGACAATGATTTGATCAAAAGCATTGACCGCATCATCCGATTTTTACCACGTCCGGCCGATTATATTTTTCTTCTCTTTTCGGGATTTTTCATCCTCGGAATGGTCTTGTTTAAAAACTGGAAATACGCCCTCGCTGGTTCAGTTTTCTTTGCCATGGGCGCCTATTTCTACATCATCATCGGCGCCGGACACAACGCCAAAGTGCACGCCATCGCTTATTTTGCGCCATTGGTTGCAGGGATTTTATTGCTTTATCAGCGGAAATTCATTTTAGGATTTATTCTCACTGCGCTTTTTATGGGGCTTGAATTATCGGCCAACCACCCGCAAATGACTTATTATTTGTTTCTGGTAATGTTGGTTTATTTTATTTTCGAATTAATTCAAGCCGTAAAATCAAAAGAAATCAAACCCTTTGCGATTTCCACCGGATTATTGGTTGCCGCCTGTTTAATTGGTCTAGGACTTAATTCGACCAAACTTTTAACCACATACGAATACAGTCAAGAAACCATTCGCGGAAATTCAAATCTGACGTTGCTTCAAGACAAACAAAAAGGACTTGACCACGATTATATCACGCATTGGAGTTATGGAAAACTGGAAACTTTCAATCTTTTCATTCCCGATTTTATGGGTGCTGGAAGTCAGCCTCGTGAAGAAAATCTGAAAAATTACATTGCCGAATTACAAAAACAACAATACATCATCAACCTCGATGATCAGTTCAACGCACAGGCTTTTGACTATCTTGCGAGCTCGCCTGTTTCCACCTATTGGGGTGATCAACCCGGAACTTCGGGTCCTGCTTATCAAGGTGCAGTCGTTGTGTTTCTTTTCTTTTTGGGATTATTTCTAGTTCGAAATAATTGGTCACGTTACAAATGGTGGCTACTTGCTGCAACTGTTCTAAGTATCGTTTTGGCTTGGGGAAAAAACTTTGCTGGACTGACCAACTTTATGATTGATTACTTTCCGTTTTATGACAAATTCCGGGCGGTTTCTTCGATGCTTGTGATGGCCGAATTCACGATGCCTTTACTTGCCGCTTTGACTTTGTACGTTTTCATTAAAGATGAAAGCCTGACGGAGGAATACAAAAAGAAAATACTGATGTATGCCGGAGGCGGAGTAGTGGCTTTGCTCGTGATTTTTTATTTATTTGGAGGGAATTTATTTAGTTTTTCAAACGAATTTGATACCGTTTCCAAACAGCAATATCTCGGCCTTGTCAAAGAATACAGTCCGCAAGCCTACGGAACTTGGGATACTTTGCTGAACAACGTTAACAATGCACTTCGTCAGGACAGAATCGATATGTTCAAAGTCGACACGCTTCGAACTTTGATCTTTGTTTTATTGACTTTGGCGCTTCTTTTCCTCTATCATTTAAAGAAAATAAAAAACGCAATGGTAGTGGTTTTGGGAATTGCAGGTTTAGCTTTGATTGACGGATGGCAAGTCGATAAACGTTACCTGAACGATGAGAATTTCGTGGATAAAATGTTTGTCGATAACCCATTTCCGACTCAATTTTCTCCTAAACTAATGGAAGGTGCCAGAGAAAATCATCATTTAGCGGGGATTGCACAAAAAGTTCCGTTCAATAAATCGTTGGATAGTTTAAGATCGACTGATAAATCCCAATTCCGGGTTTTTGACAATATTTTCAGCACTTTCAATGATGCCACGACTTCCTATTTTGTGAATTCAATCGGCGGATATCACGGAGCAAAACTCCATAATTATCAGGATGTAATTGATTTATATTTTTCAGGTTCTGAGAAATCCAGACAATTGGGAATCTCACAAGCTCACACCCAAAAAATTCTGAATTTGTTGAATACTAAATACATCATTCACGGCAATCCAAGTAGCCCGATGGTTCAGCAAAACAATGATGCCTACGGAAATGCTTGGTTGGTTTCCGATATCAAATGGGTACAAAATGAAGACGAAGAAATTCTTGCGCTGAAAGATGTGGATTTGAGACGAACTGTCGTTTTGGAAAGTAAACTAAATAATCAGGTTGGAAAAGGATTTGTGCCGGAAGCTGGTTCTACCATTGAATTGGTAAATTATCAACCCAATCGTTTGACGTATAAAACCAATATTGTTTCACCAAAAATCGCCGTTTTATCTGAAATTTATTATCCGCACGGATGGAAAGTCAAAGTGGATGGAAAAGAAAGAGAAATTCTGAAAGCCAATTATTTCCTTCGCGCCGTACAATTGGAACAAGGAGACAAGGAAATTGTTATGGAATTTGATCCGCAAAGCGTAAAAACCGGAAATACAATGACTTTGGCGTTTAATGTGATTTTTGTTTTGATTGTTTTGGGTGGCGGATATTTTTGGTGGAAAAAAAGGAAAGAGGAAAATATTGATTAAATTTGTTAGAAACATTTAAAAATGAAAGTTTTAATTGAAATTAGCGATAAAGAATTTCCTTTTGCAATGCGTGTTCTGAAAAGTCTTTCATTTGTAAAAAAAGCTGTTCCTTTTTCTAAATCAGCAATTGAAATTTGGGATGAATTAACAGACTCATCGGAAGAAATCAGATTACACAAAGAAGGCAAAGTCAAATTAAAATCTGCAGAGGATCTTTTAAATGAGTTATAAA
>JAEWHB010000002.1 GCA_023388015.1 Bacteroidota bacterium | reverse complement strand
CGGTAATCGAATGGTAGATAATGATATTTGAAAAAGTTTGGTGCAAAATCGAAAGCGTTACCACCAGTGGATTATCTTTTGGGTTTTGACTGAAATAATTCACAATTCGGAATGCTTTGGGCGCATTACGGGTTTCAATGGCATTTCGTAATTCGAAATTATTGTAATCCTTGCTGATTCCGATGTTTCTTTCTATAATTTCAGGTGTGATTTTGCCATCTTCCGCTACAATTTTCAGTTTTTGAAGTTCATTATAAATCCTTCCTAAATCCGCGCCCAGAAATTCAGCCATAATAAATTTGGATTTAGTTTCCAATGTGAGATCTAAATCTTTGGCAGTCATATCGATCCAATCCGGGATCTGATTGTCATACATTTTTTTTGTTTCCAGAAAAACTGAATTTTTCTGAAGTGTTTTGTAAAGTTTCTTGCGTTTGTCAAGTGTCTTGCCTTTATAATTGAAAACCAAAACTGTTGAAGGTTGTGGGTTTTCTGCATATGATTCCAACTGATCGATGGTACGCGAAAGATGTTGCGCTTCCTTTACAATCACGACCTGGCGTTCAGCGCCCATCGGGAATTGTTTGGCCATACCCAATATGTCAGCCATTTCCACATCATTTCCGTACAAAACACTTTGGTTGAAACCTTTTTCATCTTCGGTCAGAACTTCATTTTCGATGGTTTTGGAAATCTGGTCGATGAAAAACGGCTCGTCGCCCGAAAGAAAATAAATAGGAGCGACTTTTTTGTTTTTAATATCTTTGATGATGCTATTTGGCTGACTCATGAACGAATTAAAATTACCACAATTAAATTTTCCCGAAAATTACCAATTTCGGTTCAAACAAGACGAGGATTCTGTTTATATCTTTTGCACAACACGAAAAAAATGGCTGATTTTGACACCCGAAGAATGGGTGCGCCAAAATGTTGTGCGATTCCTGATTCAGGAAAAAAAATATTCTCAGTCAGCGATCAATACAGAAGTCGTAGTGACAGTAAACGGAATGAAAAAAAGAGCCGACGTAATTGTGTATAAAAAAGAAAAGCCCTTTATCATTGTAGAATGTAAATCTCCTTCAATTACAGTTTCTCAACAAACTTTTGATCAGATTGCAAGGTATAATTTGCAGATTGGGGCTGAATATTTGATGGTTACAAATGGTTTCAACCATTATTATTGTCAGATGGATTTGGAAAATGAAAAATACATTTTCATGGAGGAACTACCTGTTAAACAATGAGTTATTTTGTTTTTGAAAAATCAAATTTCAATTCAAATAAAAAAAATTTATTAAAGTTTTGATCAAAAAAAAACCCCGGCATTGCTGCCGGGACCCTCTCTACTAAAACTTAAGTACCATGAAAACTCAACTACCTTATGAAAAGAATAGTACTTAACTTGTTTAAATGCAAAGTTTGTGCCAAACTTTGTAAGTTACACTAAAAAGTGTATTTATTTTGTTTAATTAAATATTCTGCGACTTCAGATTTCAAAAGAACCACATTTGGATATTCATTATACCGTGTAAATCTTCTTAATCCGGAAAGCATCATCCGCTGTTCATCACCTTCTGTAAATGAAATAATGCCAGCGGTAGCGTCTCTTTTGATTGTTTCGACTGAATCAAACAACTGCAATTTAGCAAATTTAATTGTAATTTCAGCATCTGATTCCGATTTTGTTTTCGCAATCCTTTCGGCACGCAATATAGCACTTTCCGACATATAAATTTCAATTAAAATTGAGGAAGCTTTCAATATCAATTGTTGATGCTGTTCAAGATCGGCTCCAAACTTCTGCAAAGCCGCTCCAGCAACCATAAAGAAGACTTTTTTCAAATTTGTTAAAATTTCTTTTTCTTGGGCAAAAAGTTCAGAATAGTCCGGAGTGTCGAAGGAAGGAATGCTCATTAATTCGTCGGCAATGCCCATGGCAGGTGTCATCAAATCGATTCTACCCTGAAAAGCTCTTTTTACTAACATACTCACACACAGCAAACTGTTGATTTCATTGGTTCCTTCGTAAATCCTTGAAATTCTTGCGTCTCGCCAAGCGGATTCCATCGGCATTTCTTTCGAATAACCCATTCCTCCGTAAACTTGAATTCCTTTGTCAGCACCAATTTGTGCCATATCTGAAATCCAAACTTTCAAAACAGATGCCTCGATGGCATATTCTTCAATTCCTTTTAATTCCGCTTCGTTGTGAGGCATTCCGTTTGCAATGTTTTCTGAAATTGCGTCTTCCATATTTTTTGCAGCACGATAAGCACCGGCTTCGGAAGTAAAAGTTGCTACTGCCATTTCGGTCAGTTTTTCCTGAACTGCACCAAATGTATTGATCGAAACGCCAAATTGTTTTCTTTCCGCGGCATAATTAATGGCATTGGAAACAATTCTCCTTTGGGCATCCAGACAAGCTGCGCCTAATTTGATTCGTCCCACATTCAGTGCATTCATTGCAATCTTAAATCCACTGTTTCGTTCGCCCAGCATATTTTCCACCGGCACTTTTACTTCATTGAAAAATACCTGACGAGTTGAAGATGAGACAATTCCCAATTTATCTTCTTCTTCGCCCAATGAAAAACCTTCCCCGGCTTGTGATTTCTCTACAATGAATGCCGTGATGTTTTTGTCATCTTCAATTCGGGCAAAAACGATGAACAATTCTGCGAATCCGGCATTGGTAATCCACATTTTTTGTCCAGTGATTTTATAAAATTTACCATCTTCGGTCAAAACCGCTTTGGTTTTCCCTGAATTCGCATCAGAACCCGCTTCCGGCTCGGTCAAGGCATAGGAAGCAAACCATTCGCCCGTTGCCAGTTTGGGTAAATATTTTTTCTTTTGTTCCTCAGTTCCATAAAGCGTAATCGGCATAGTACCAATTCCCGTGTGCGCTCCATAGGCAGTTGCCAAAGATCCCGTCGCACCTGAAAGGTAGTCACAAACCAACATTGTGGTGACAAATCCCATTCCCAATCCGCCGTATTCTTCCGGAACCGAAATTCCCAAAAATCCAAGTTCGCCCAACTTTTTCATCAAATCTTCAATCAAAGCATAATCTTTTTTCTCGATTTGGTGTTTTTTTGGCCAAACTTCTCTGTCAATGAATTCCTTCGCCGATTCCAACATCATTTTTTGCTCTTCGCTGAAATCTTCTGGTGTGAAAATATTGTCCCAAGTCAGGTCTTTTACTAAAAATTCCCCTCCTTTTAATCTATCGTTGCTCATTATATTCTGTTTTATTAATGTGTATAATTTTTTATCACGTGATTCGAAATTCGATTAAAGTATTTCAAATACAGAAGCGGCTCCTTGCCCTGTTCCGACACACATCGAAACCATTCCATATTTTTTACCTTGACGTTTCATTTCGTTGAACAATTGAACCGACAATTTCGTACCGGTACAGCCAAGTGGATGCCCCAATGCAATGGCTCCTCCGTTTACGTTTACGATGTCCGGATTTAAATCCAGTCCGCGAATGACTGCCAATGATTGTGAAGCAAAAGCTTCGTTCAGTTCAAACATTTCTATGTCGGATTGTTTCATGCCCGCTTGTTCCAATGCTTTCGGAATCGCATACAACGGCCCAATTCCCATGATTCTCGGCGGAACGCCCACCGTTGCATAGGAAACCAATCTCGCTACCGGTTCCAGATTCAACTCTTTTACCATTTCTTCTGACATCACAATGACGAAAGATGCTCCGTCTGACATTTGGGATGAATTTCCGGCTGTTACTGATCCACCTTGTGCGAAAACAGGTCTTAGTCTTGCCAAAGCTTCGAGCGAAGTGTCGGCTCTTGGTCCTTCGTCTTGTTTGAATGAAATATTTTCTGTCTGAATTTTTTCTTTTTCATCCAGTTTGCTGATTTCCACATCAATTGGAACAATCTGATTTTCAAACCGTCCTTCTTCAATCGCTTTGATTGCTTTCTGATGTGAATTAAAAGCAAATAAATCCTGGTCTTCTCGGGAAATATTGAATTCATTGGCAACCGCTTCGGCTGTCAATCCCATTCCCCAATAATAATCGGCGTTGTGCTTGGCGACATCGGTTCCCGGAATGGGTTTGTATCCGCCCATCGGGATGTAGGACATACTTTCGGCACCACCGGCAATGATACAATCGGCCATTCCCGTACGAATTTTGGCAGTTGCAATCGCAATGGATTCCGAGCCCGAAGCACAATAACGATTGACCGTCACGCCCGGAACTTTATCGGTATTCAATCCCATCAGCGAAATCAAACGTGCCATATTCAGACCTTGTTCGGCTTCCGGCATGGCACATCCGACAATTACATCATCAATGCGGTCTTTATCCAGATTCGGGACATCCTGCATCATGCGTTCGATAACGGTTGCAGCCAGTTCGTCCGGTCGGGTAAATCTTAAAGTTCCGCGGGGAGCTTTTCCAACCGCTGTTCTATATCCTGTTACTATATATGCGTCTTTCATTGTATTATTGTATTAAGATTAGAGTATTAAGTATCAAGACTTAATCTCTAAATCATTCGTTAGTATTTTTTAATGTATTCTGAAAAGAGAAATTCATATTTGAAACCTCCACTAATTGATTTATGACAGGCTGAACCATTTCTTCACTAATTAGTTTTAATCTTTTAGCAAGAATTAATTGTGTTATTAATTCAAACGTGGAGCCATTTGCAATTCCTAAAAACTGAACAAACTCTTTATTTGAATTCCTATCGGCGCCCTCAGCTATATTAGACGGAATAGAAACCGCACATTTTTTAATCTGATGTATCAAATTAAACTTTTCATCTTCTGGTAAAAGCAAAGAAATTTCATAAATAGCTACCGCAATATCCATTGCTTTTTGCCATATTTTTAATTTTTCGAAGTTGTGCATCGTCTTAATTCTTAATACTTTCGTCTTAGTACTAATTTCTCAAAGGTTTCCCTGTTTTCAACATATGAGCGATTCGCTCCAAAGACTTGCGTTCTCCACAAAGTGACAAGAAAGCTTCTCTTTCCAAATCCAATAAGTATTGTTGTGAAACTTCGGTCGCTTCAGAAATATTTCCGCCGGTCATGACATAACCCAATTTATTGGCAATCAATCTGTCATGCTCCGAAATATAATTTCCGGCTACCATTTGGTCAGAACCTACGTAGAACATACCCATGGCTTCTTTTCCTAAAACTTTTACTTTTTCAGGAATCGGTTGTGTATAGCCGGCTTCAGCCATAATCAAGGCGTGTTTTTTGGCTTCGGCAATTTGTCGGTCTTTATTTACAACAATCACATCTTCGTTTCGGATGAAACCAAAGTTTTTTGCTTCGTAAGCCGAGGTAGCCACTTTCGCCATCGCAACGGTCATATAAGCTTCGCGCAAATGATTGGTTTTCACATCGTCTGAAATCAAGTATTGGGAGGCTCTTCGGGTCATTTCTTTGGTTCCGCCACCTCCGGGAATCACGCCTACTCCGACTTCTACGAGTCCCATATAAGTTTCGGCAGCAGCCACGATTTTATCGGCATGAAGCGAAATTTCACATCCACCACCCAAAGTCATTCCATGTGGCGCAACTACGACCGGAATGGCGCTGTAACGAACTTTCATCATCGTATCTTGGAAAGTTTTGATGGCCATATTCAATTCCCACCAATCCTGTTCGGAAGCCATCATCATGATCATTGCCAAGTTCGCTCCGACAGAGAAATTATCGGCCTGATTTCCGATCACCAAACCTTTGTAATCTTTTTCTGCTAATTCTATTGCTTTATTGATGCCGGTAATCACGCCACCACCTATGGAATTCATTTTGGATCGGAATTCCAGATTGATGATTCCGTCGCCTAAATCCTGAATGCTCGCTTCGGCATTGGACCAAACTTCTTTGGTTTTGCGGATGTTATCGAGAATGATAAAGGCATCCTGCCCCGGAATGAGCTGATAATCTTTTGAATGAATATCGTAGAAATATTTCTTTCCGTCTTTAACCTGATAGAAACTTTCTTTTCCGGATTCGGCTATTTCTTTGATCCAGCCAGAAACTTCGTGTCCTTCTGATTCAATCAACTGAATTCCATTTTTCAATCCGACCAAATCCCAAGTTTCGAAAGGTCCATATTTCCAGGCATATCCGGTTTTCATCGCATCGTCAATGCTGTAGAAAACTTCTGTAATTTCCGGAACTTTATCGGCTACATAGGCAAACAAAGAAGCAAAATGTTTGCGAAGTAAATCACCCGCTTTGCTTTTGTCTTTCAATAAAACTCCTAGTTTATTTCGGGTGCTTCCGGCTTGTTTTGCGGTTTCGACGGCTGCAACTTTTGAGCGTTCCAGTGGTCGATATTCCAACTTCTCCAAATCAAGTGCAAAACGATTGGTTTCGCCGGTTGATTTATCAAATTCTTTATAATAAAAACCTTTTTGGGCTTTGTCACCAAAGAATTTATTCTCCAAAAGAAAATTCATCACTTTGGATTCTTTTAAATCCTGAATGAATTTATCCTTGGGTAAATTTTGTTGTAAACCTTTGGTTACATTGGAAGCTGTATCGAGTCCAACTAAATCGGCGAGTTTAAAGGTTCCTGTTTTAGGTCGTCCCAAAATTGAACCCGTCAAGGTATCCGCTTCTTCGATGGTCAAACCAATTTCCTGTGCGAGTTCCATTACTTTTGCCATCGAATAAACTCCGACGCGGTTTCCGATGAAACCCGGCGTGTCTTTGGCCAAAACAGGTGTTTTTCCTAAAAACTTCTCCGCATAAATGGTAAAAAAGTCAATGACGGATGGATCCGTTTTCGGTCCCGGAATAATTTCAAATAGCTTGAGGTACCGTGGCGGGTTGAAAAAGTGCGTTCCGCAGAAATGTTTCTGAAAATCTTCAGAACGCCCTTCTGACATCAGTTGGATGGGAATACCCGATGTGTTGGAGGTGATCAGGGTACCTTCTTTTCGGAACTGATCGACCTTTTCAAACATGGATTTTTTGATGTCGAGTCTTTCGATGATGACTTCAATTATCCAGTCTGAATTTTTAATTTTTTCTAAGTCGTCTTCAAAATTCCCAACGGTAATTCGCGAAGCAAAAGCTTTGTCATAAATCGGGGAAGGATTGGATTTGAGCGCATGATTGAGATGCTCTCTTGCAGTTTTATTTCTGTCTGCGCCTTCAGACGGCATGTCGAGGAGTAATACTTCGACGCCGATTCCGGCCAAATGACAGGCAATCCCGGAACCCATTACTCCGGAACCTAATACTGTAACTCGTCTTATGTGCCTATTCATTTTATATTTTATTAATGATTAAGTAATTCTTTCTTCTTTTTAAAAGTATTTTCATCTGTAGCAATCGAATTGATTTTCTGCAAAACGCCATAGAAAACATCCAGTTCTTCTTGGGAGATTTTCTCATTCAAAGCCTCATAAAAACTCAAAACGACCTCTTTGGAAACATCACGCATTTTCAATCCGTCTTCGGTCAGGATAATTAAAACACTTCGTCCGTCCTCCGGATTGGGTTTTCTGATAATCAATCCACGCTCTTCCAGATTTTTCAAAGTTCGGGACAAACTTGTCGGTTCAATTCCCATTTTGGGTCCAAGTGAAGTACTTGGTGTTCCGTTTTTTGGGTCGATGGATAAAAGCGTGAACCCCATTACCATGGTTGAATTGAATTTAGAAGCTTGTTCGTTGTACATTTTCTGAACAACAAGCCATGTAAATCGTAAATATTGGTCAATTGCTAATTCGTTGTGAGTCATCTTATTTATTTAAGAGAATCACAAATATAATAAATTTTTATTATGCACGCATAATAAAATTAAAAATAAAACGGAAGCTGGAGTATCCAGAATTTAGAAGGAAATAAAACTGAATTATTTCTTTCTGAACGAATCCGTTTTTTTATCATAGCCATAGGGACAATGACGGCAACCGCTTTTACAGCAATAACCGCGACGAAGCAAATATTGTTCGGTAAAAACAATGTAGCCTTCCGGAGTTTTGTAGAAATCGCCTTCTTGTAAGGGCTGTTTCATTTCTTTTTGTGAATTATTTACTGTTGATCGAGTTTCTTATAAGCATGTAGAATTTTCCCGACTAATTTATGTCGGACCACATCTTTTTCGGTCAGTTTGACCATTCCGATTCCTTCGACATCACTCAGGATGCCCATTGCTTCTTTAAGTCCCGATTTTTGTTTGGGCGGTAAATCAATCTGATCAGGATCTCCGGTAATGATGAATTTAGCATTTTTTCCCATTCGGGTCAGGAACATTTTCATCTGTGCATGCGTAGTATTTTGCGCTTCATCAAGAATTACAAAAGCATCATCGAGCGTACGTCCGCGCATAAACGCTAGCGGCGCCACTTCAATGATTCCTTTTTCATAATAAGAATTCAGCTTTTCGAAGTGAATCATATCTTTCAAAGCATCGTAGAGTGGTTGCAGATAAGGATCCAATTTTTCTTTGAGATCACCGGGCAGGAATCCTAGACTTTCGCCCGCTTCTACCGCAGGTCTGGTCAGAATGATTCTTCGGACTTCTTTGTTTTTTAACGCCTGAACTGCCAATGCAACACCAGTGTAAGTTTTACCGGTTCCGGCAGGTCCGATGGCAAAAACCATATCATTTTTATAAACTTTTTCCACCAGTTCTTTTTGTCCGGGTGTGTGTGCTTTGATAAGTTTTCCGCTTACGCCGTGCACCAAAATTTCATTTGAATTTGCCATATTTATGCGGGAAGGACTGTCAGATTCCAGGATTTGTTCTAAGTCTTTTTCTTTAATTTGATTGTAATGTTGGATGTGCGAAATGATCTGCGCAACTTTTGAATTTAATTGGCTCAATAATTCTTCATTTCCTACCGCTGAAATATTTCTACCGCGCCCGACAATTTTAAGTTTTGGGAAATAAGCCTTTAATGCTTTAAAATTTTCATTATTCGGGCCATAGAACTCTTGTATGTTCACATCGGCCAGTTCTAAATTTAATTCTGTCAAATGTCTTTTGTTTAAATTTGATACATTACAAAAATACGCAATATATTTGTTTGCGGAATTGAATTTTTAATGCCTATTATAACTTTAACAACTGATTTCGGATTGAAAGATCCTTATGTAGCCTCTGTAAAAGCCCGAATTTACAGCGAATTGCCGGATGCTCAAATTGTCGATATATCTCACCAGATACAGCCGTTTGACATAGGGGAGGGCGCTTTCATCGTGAAAAACAGTTACAAAGATTTCCCTTCGGGAACGATTCATATTTTGGGTGTTGATGCATTGGTGAATCCTGTCAAAAAGCCTGTGGCAGCCGAGATTGATGATCATTATTTCATCACAAGCGATAATGGAATTCTTTCTTTGATTTGTTCTGAAGTAGCGCCAAAAGAAATCGTGGAAATTAATCTTCCGCATGTTCAGCAAAATTCAGTTTTTCCGACTCGTGATTTATTTGTTCCGGTTGCCTGCCATTTGGCAAGAGGCGGCAAACTCTCTGTGGTAGGGCAAAGAATCAAAGAATACAAAGAACTTTCCACACTTCGTCCGGTGGTGAAGGACGATAAAACAATCATCGGTTTGGTAATTTATATTGACAATTACGGAAATGCGATTACCAATATTTCGGAACGAATTTTTGATAAAGTAGGGAAGAAGCGGAATTTCCGGATTTACCACCGCAACCACGAATTCACCGAATTGTACAGAAATTACAGCG
>JAEWHB010000225.1 GCA_023388015.1 Bacteroidota bacterium | reverse complement strand
TCACTTTGAGCATCGCCAGCAAAGGAAGGGCGAGGATCATTCCCGAAATCCCGAACAACATTCCGCCTAGGAAAAAGGACAAAAGCGAAACGAGCGGATTTAAACTGGCTTTTCCGCCCACTATTTTTGGAGTGATGAAGTTTCCTTCCAAAGTTTGAACCAATTGGAACCATAAAACCACGCCCAATGCATACCAGGCGCTGTCTTTGGTAGCCAGTGCAAAAAGGGCCGGTATCAATGATCCGATGAAAATTCCGACATAGGGAAAAATCGTCAGCATAGCTGCTAAAATCCCGAAAAACCAGGCATATTCGATTCCAAGGATCATCAGTCCGATGGTGTTCAAAACCGCAACAATTCCCATTACGGAAATCAGTCCGACGAGGTAATTCTGCAATACATCATAAATTTTACTCAGTACTTCTTCAATTTTTCCTTGAGGTGTAGCCGAAAAAACACGGAAGAAAAATTCCTTGAAAAATTCACGGTAATACAAAAAGAAAAAGATCATAATAGGAACCAAAAGTCCGTACGCAAGCGAATTTCCGATGGAATTCAAAACCGAAGTGGCAAATCCGCCAATCGTGGAGGCGCTGTTGCCCATTTCACTTTCTGCCCGTTGGATCAGTTCGTTGGTGGACATATTGAATTTATCGGAAGTCCATTCCAGAATCCGCATGATCAAAGACTTGATTTTATTGGCGATGTCAGAAGCGTCTTCGGTGATATTGAGCGTTTGGGAAACGATGAGGTAACCGATTCCCACCAAAACCAGAATCGCAAGAATCAGCGCCGTAAGGGATGCAAAAGCACGGTTAAAGCCCCATTTTTCAAATCTTTCACACAAGGGTAACAATAAAACCGACAAGATAACGGCAAATAAAATCGGGACCAAAATGCTCTGCAACACATAACAAATGGCAACTATCAACACCAAGGTCAATAATCTGGCAGCGTTTCGGATGCTCCGGTCTTTGATTTGTGGCTCCATTGATTTATTTTTTCCCCTAAAGATAAATTAAAGATTTACGTTATACAATATTCGAAGTTCGAACTTCGATAATTCTTAATACTTCACATTGACAGATTGTTCCGTAGGAACATTTCGTGGGTAGAAATAATTAATTGCAAAATGAATTTCATCCCGTAGGGATGTCTGGTTTTCCATCTTAGGCAGAAGTGGCGTAAGAATTTTTAATTCCCTTTAGGGTTATGGGTAAAAATTAAAAATTCTTCTTACTGCTTTTTAACCACAAGAAGCACAAGGATTTTCACAAAGCACACAAAATCCGTCTTAATACTTACTTCAGTCTTAATACTTTTATGAGCAAACAGAAGTTTTCATAGTTGCTTGCGCACATAGCTATTCGAAATTCGAAATTCGAACCTCGAACTTCGATAATTCTTAATACTTCACATTGGCAGATTGTTCCGTAGGAACATTTCTTGGGTAGAAATAATTAATTGCAAAATGAATTTCATCCCGTAGGGATATTCGAAGTTCGATATACGAATTTCGATAATTGAATTTCATCCCGGAGGGATGTCTGGTGCTTTTTTTAACTTCTCATTACACCTTTTCATTTTGCTGAAAATATTTGATGAATTCAGACGGAGAAACTCCGATGGTTGCTTTGAAAACGGTTGCAAATTTAGAATGGGACGAAAAACCTGATTCTTCTGCGAGTGCATTTATTTTGTATTGTCGGTAAACAGGTTCGTTGGTTATTTTTTGAACTATATAATTGATCCTTAAATCATTAATGTATTCATTGAAATCTTTTTCTTTGTGTTTTTTAATGATGTAGGATAAATATTTTGTGTTGGTTTCGATTTCGGCTGCTACATAGGGCAATGAAACTTTACGTTCCAGAAAAAGCTGTTTGTTTTCGAATTCATGAAGTTTTTCCAAAAGTTTTTCTTCTGCTTCGGCAGGCATAATGGGTGTTTTCTCCTCTTTTTCTTGCGCCTTGACAGGTTTTGGTTTGACCATCAAAGTTGAATCTGCCTGACTTTGTTTGGTATTAAGTTGTTCCAGAATTCTTTCGATTTTTTTGATCTGTCTTTGCTTTCGATAGTACAGAAAGAAAAAGATTCCGAAGGCAAGTAAAACGATTCCGACCAAAGAATAAATAATGGCTTGTTTGCTGCTGTTGTTTAATTGTAGTTCCTCTTGCCTTGAAATTGTTTTGTTCAAAGTGGCATCAACTGCTTTTCTGTTGATGTTTAAAAGGCTATCGTTGAGCGAAGTAAACAATCTCAGGTAATTTTTTGATTTTTCAGTTTCATGCAATTCCAAATAAGATTTAGACAAAACTTCAAAAAGATCTCTTCGCAATTGAGGGATGCTTGATTTTTTCTCAATGGCAATTCCTTCTTCGGCATATTTTACCGATTTTTCATAATCCTTTTGTTCCAAATAAAATTTGCCCAATTGATTCAACAAAATAACTCTTTCAACGAGTGGGACGGATTTACTGTTATGAATTTCAAGTGATTTCAGATAATAATTTTCAGCCAATACCGCATTTCCTACTGCTTCATATTCGTTGGCCATAATGATGTAAGAATAGGCAATCAGGCTGTATTTTTTTGAAAGGTTGACCTCATCTGTTTCGTCAATTTTTTCAGCGGCTTCAATGCATTTGTTGATATAGGAAAAAATCGAATCCTGTGGCGCCGTATCTTTCATATAATGATTGGCCAAATTGCTGTAAATCAGGCTCAATG
Source organism: Bacteroidota bacterium (assembly GCA_023388015.1). GTDB lineage: Bacteria > Bacteroidota > Bacteroidia > Flavobacteriales > Weeksellaceae > Moheibacter. Next base: position 37,766 of record JAEWHB010000225.1, on the reverse strand, counting down.
CATATTGTTTGTTGTTGCCCGGTTTCATTCTGTTGGCATATTTCAGCGCCAGATCATATTCGCCGTTTCCTTTGCTCAAAAGCCCCAATTCTGAATAAGCACAACCTTTGAGTCGGTGAATGTGCGAAACGCTTTCAAAGTCATTGATTTCATTACCGATTTTCTGGAATTCATCGTCCAAATTGATGACTTTATTGTAATTTGTACTATTGAAATAAATAATGGCCAGGTTATAGCCGACCCGGGTGATTCCGGCTTTGTAATTAATTGATTCAGCGTCTTTTTTAATTTCTTCTAAAAGCGGAATCGCCTTTTCGGGATTTGCGGAATGGGCGTATTGAGCTGCTTCTTCAAATTTCTCGTTAATCGTCTGGATGGTCACGGTTTGTGCTGCCGCCAAGCCCCAAAACATAACGCAGCAAAGAATTAAATAAGAATTAAAAACCTTATTTGGTAAAACCAACCTATTTACATACATCTTTAGAAGAATAATCAATTATTAATATTCTCAACATCCAAATCAAAAAACAGAATTTTCATGGTGAAATGCCCCCAACATTTTCAGTTGCGGTTTAAAATTGTTTAGAAGAATACTAATGTTTCTGCGGGAAATAACCTCAAAAACTGCAAAATCAAGATAGTATTTAGGGGTGGTAAAGATAATAAACTATTCGAAATCCAGAATTTTTCTTTTCAAATTATAAAATCAGGAAAATATTCAATTTTTCAGGGGTTTTTCCAAATAACTGATTTTCAGATGTTTAATTTTTACAGTGTATTCAAATTATAGAAAACAGATAGGCAAGTTCTTTTGCGGCATACCAAATATTTGGTACTTGGCGCAAATTTTAAGGATAGTAATAAATCCGAAAAATAGAGATTACCAAATTATTAATATTTAGTAATCAAAACTAAAATCAATACTGAAATTTTAACAATCACATACACATTACAAAAACGACTTTATGAAAAAAACTGTACTAGTAAAAATCACTAGAAATCTTTTTTTAACAGGTTTTATTACGGCCATGTCATTTGCACAAGGACAAGAAGAAGTAATTATTTACCAACAAAACTTTGATGGTAACAATGGTAATTTTACCAATACCATCGTATCTCAAAATACAGCAACTAACGGGTGGATTTCAAGTTCTACCGATCCTCAATATGGAGGCGTTTACAGACATATGTGGAATTTCTCTGACGACACAGCAGGGAATAACACGGTAACAATGCCTATCTCAGGGAAATCTATGGGGATGGGATTTTACAATGGAAATGATCCATGGGTTCCAAATGAGCCTTTCCATTATTATGCTGCAGAACCTGCAGATGCACCTTTCTATACCACAAGATGGGCGCATGTTGGTTTCTCAACAGAAGGATACGAAAACATCACCATTGAATTCAAGTGGAGATGTGGAGGTGAAGTTTTCGAGGGAGTTGTTTACGACTACGGAACGGTAAATACTTCAATTGACGGAGGCGCTACATGGTTGATGGATCAAACAGGTGGTCAGGCAGGAGAAACTTCTGAGCACGGTTCATTTGCGGGAGGTTTGTATTTTGACAATGAAGGTGTACAAACTGCAGTTTTAACGCTGCCGGAAAGCAGAGCCAATCAAGCCAACTTCCGTTTGGCATTCCGTATGGTGGCTGACGAAGGATATGGTTCAGGAGGAGGATTCATCGTAGATGACATCATCGTTCGCGGAACGCTGATCGAAGAATTGGGAACACAGGATCTGAACAATGCTTCTGTTAAAGTTTACAAAGACGGAGGTGAATTTGTAGTAAAATCTACTGCGAAAAACATTCAGAATGTTGAGGTTTATGACCTGAGCGGTAAATTGGTAAACAACTTCACAACCCACAACAAAGAAATCCGAATCAAAGGAAATCAGTTGGCAAAAGGAGTTTACGTAGTGAAAGCAACTTTGGAGAACGGAGAAGTGATTACACAGAAAATCGTTAAATAATCCACATCCATAGAAAGAGCCTGAAGGTACTCATTTGGGCTCTTTCATTTTTACCGAAGACGATGAGGGCTGTCAATTGACAGAAAGTCTTCAACCTAACTAAAATAATTTTCATGAGGAAAGAAAACCTTAGAATCGCTAATGTGATTCTACTCTTCGCTTGTATGCTTTTTACACTTCAAAGTAAAGCTCAAACAATACTCTATCAACAAAATTTTGATGGTAATAATGGAACCTATAGCAACACCATAGTTTCACAGTCAGGAACGAATGGTTGGTTTGCCAGTTCGACAGCTAGCCAATATAGCACACAGCGACATCTCTGGAATTTCAGTAACGCAGGAAGTGGTAATTTTGCCCCTATCTCTGGGAGATCCTTAGGGATGGGTTTTTATAATGGTAATAATCCAAATTATAGTGGAACTCCATTTCGAACATATAACGGAGCATCTTGTGGATTATTAGCCACAACAACAAGATGGGCTCACGTGGGTGTTTCAACTGTAGGTTATGAAAATATTACAGTAGAGTTCAAATGGAGAGCCTCAGGAGAAGTAGATGGGGGAACCGTTTATGACTACGGTACTGTTAACACTTCTATTGATGGGGGTGTCACTTGGTTAATGGATTTGACTGGAGGACAGGGAGGAACAACGGGAGAGCACGGTACGTTTACTGGAGGATTATATTATGGAAACTCTGGAGTTCAAACTGCTAATTTGACATTACCCTCCAGTCGTAATAACCAAGCTAATTTTAGATTGGCATTTAGAATGGTGGTCGATGGCTGTTATGGTACAGGAGGGGGCTTTATTATAGACGATATTATTGTGAGAGGAACCCCAATCCCTACGGATCGTACCCTAACTATATCAGAGTCTTATGGAGGTACTCCTACTGATGGAACTCACACATACTCCAATAACTCATCAGTTACAGCTACGGCAGGTGCCCGTCCTGGTTATAACATCATCGGTTGGACAGGTACAGGAAGTGTTCCGGCAACAGGAACTGGTAATTCAACAAATTTCACAATAGCACAAAACTCTACTATTACTTGGAACTGGGAGCAGTCACGACCTACCAATGTTAAATTTAATGATTATGGAGGAATAGAACAGCTGACTTTCAATAACAGTAGAATCAATACCACAACGCCTATTTTCCGTTTAAGTCATCAAACGGAAGAAGCTAATGAATATGAAATTGAAATCAATACCAATCCAACATTTACAGGTGGAACTAGCTGGACACAGACTTTCACAGGAACTTATCCCCTAAATACCCAAGCTAATTTCACATTTAACGGTTTTGCGCCTACAATAAGCGGAACACCTTATTATGTAAGAGCACGAGCCAAAGCAGCGGTAAATGACGTTTGGAGTGCCTGGTCGCCACTATTACATAGTTTTACCTACCAAAATCCACAAGAGATACCGGATTGGTTCCAAACCACACAAGCGCAGTTCCAGACAGATGTTTTATCGGGTTTAACTGCAGATGTGGGTGGAGATGTGATAAGGCAAACAGTTAGCGCAAACCCTATTTTGAATCCCAGTTTTCAAACCAATACAGATTGGAGTGCATCTAAAACAGATTCAAATATTACAATAACAATTTCAGATGGCGGTAACTGGTCAAGTGATGGTGGTAGAGCAGCTAGAATGCATATGTTTGGAGGGTCAGCAGGAAGTGGAGGTAGGGGTGTTATATCTCAAGTCGTTGATTTATCTAATATAGAAGAAATCATATTTGACGCTCGCTCTCTTTATAGTCAAAATTTTAATTCAAGTCTTTCCAATGGAGGTACCCTACGATTAATTATTGGCGGTAATTCGTCTGATGACGAGGGCGTTACGGTTGCAACAATTAATCATTGTGCCAGTGGAAATAGCTCTTGTAATGTGCCAACGTTGAATACTATCGCTAATATTCAGGTAGCACAGCGTATTCCTAATCAAATTATAAAATTTGTCTGGAGTGGTTATACTTCTGGAAATTTAGGAGGTGCAGTGGTGGATTTTATGGTGGACAATCTAAGGATAACTTCCTCATCTAGCGGCACCATCACCTCCACGCCGATTCATTTGGCTTCGGTTCAGGGAGCAACCGGATATGACACTTTTAAATGGAATCAAACGCCGGGAACTGGGGATTTGAAATTTGATATTCAAGGTTCATCAGACGGGATTAACTTTACCAATATTTCGGGTTATACCGATATATCACAAGTCGGTTCGGGAGAAAAAACCCATGATATTTCGGGGATTGATTCTGAAATTTATCCACACTTGAGATTGGTGGGTAAATTGAATGGAGAAGATGCGGTATTGCATGACTGGTCGGTTCAATTCCATGCAGGTTGTGCCAATTCCACCACTTGGAACGGTTCTTCTTGGTCAAACGGTGTTCCTTCAAATCCAAATACCAAAATTCTTTTTGCCGGGGACTATAATGAAACAGGTGATTTGGTGGGCTGTTCGTTAGAAGTACAAAGCGGGAATGTGGTGATTCCTTCCAACAGCAGTGTAACCATCGACAATGAAATCACCGTTACAAGTGGAAGTTTCACATTGGAAAACAATGCAAGTTTGGTTCAGATAAATCCGGATGCAGTTAATTCGGGTAATATCACGGTGAATCGAAACACAACCGAAATGGTCAAATTTGATGCGACCTACTGGTCTTCTCCTGTAGCAGGACAAAACTTGAAAGAGTTCTCAAGCGGAACGCTCAATAACCGTTTTTATATCTACAATGGTTACAATGCAGCAACAGAAGGAGATTCACGTCACTTCAAGGCGGTATTTGTAAATGATGCAAACTACCCTATGCCAGACCCGATTCCAACAGAATGGGAAGTTCCGGTAGGAGAAATCACAGGGAATTTATTCAATATGAATACCTATACCTTCAAGCCGGGTTGGGGTTATTCCATACGTGTACCCAATAACTGGCCACATCCCATCGGTTCAGCTGGTGCCATTTGGGAGAAAACATTTACCGGGGTACCACATAACGGTGATATAATGGTTCCGGCATTTGGTAAATATACGATGGTCGGGAATCCTTATCCGTCGGCAATTAACATAGAAGACGCCGAGGGATTCTTTGCAGAAAATCCAAATGTGGAAACCCTTCATTTCTGGACACATCATTTTGATGTAACAAACCTAGCATATTATAACAACAACTATGTTACGTACACGAGATTAGGCGCTGCAGGTATGCACCCGGGAGGTGAAACGGCTCCAACTCCAAATGGTAAAATTGAAATCGGACAAGGTTTCGTGGTTGAGAATTCGAGCATTGCTAATACGCAATCTCAAGAAAGTTGGGACGTGGTTTTCAAAAACACCATGCGAACTACAGAGAGGGGAGTATTCTTGAAGCAAGCTGTAAATGAAATTGAAAGAAATCGTTATTGGTTAAGCTTATCAGACGAAAACGAAACGAAAATCGCTCAAATTCTCATCGGCTACATGACCGGAGCGACTTACGAATTTGACCATCAGATTGACGGGAGAAGAATGGGAGGCGCGCCTCTTTATAGCTGGATTGGTGAAGAAAAATTCACCGTTCAGGGTAGGACTTTACCTTTTGAGGTGGAAGACGTAGTCCCACTTGGATTCAAGGCACCTGAATTTGGTAAATTCAAAATCGGACTGGACGACTTTGACGGATTCTTTACAGATGAAAACTTTCAAATCTATATCCGTGACAATTTCATGCAGGTAGAACATGACTTAAGACTTGCTGATTATTGGTTCTCTACCGAAGAAGGAGAATTTCCGACTCGATTTGAAATCGTTTACAAAATTGAAGAAGTGATGAGCACGCAGGATTTGAATGATGGACTCGTAAAAATTTACAAAAACAAAGAAAACATCGTTATCGAATCCGAGAAAGAGAAAATCCTTTCGGTTGAAGTATATGATTTGAGTGGTAGAACCATTCACAGAAATAATAAGGTGAATGCACATATCTATCAGGTTCGCAAAACTTCATTGGCAACCCAAATTTTGGTAGTGAAAGTATTGACTGAAAAAGGTGATATAGTTACAAAAAAAGTTATTAATCAATAATCAAAAGCAGAAAGCTTTCGGGTTTTCTGCTTAAAAAATACAACATGAAAAAATTAGCATTTCTAACCCTTTTCATCTCTACTATTTCCTTTGGACAATTTTTTGAACAATACGAACCCGAGTATCAAGGTGAAGAAAGTCAGCAAGGGCGTAGTTTTCAGCCTTATAGTTCTTATGAATATACACAAGGACTAAATAATGATCCTGATCCTAATCCGGGTGGGGTAGATCCACAAGTCCCCATCGACAACTGGCTTTTGCTTTTGCCGATGGCAGGAATTGCAATAGGCGTTTATTGGCTGAGGAAAAAGTCAAAATTGACAGCATAAAACAAAATCCGTCTTTTTAAAAGGCGGATTTTTCTTTTTGAGGATTTTATCCGTTTTTACAGGTCGGAGAAACTTTTGAAAAAAAATTTCAGTTGTGGTTAGAATAAAAGTATCAAGATGGAAGTATTAAGTATTAAGACGGATTTTGTGTTTTGTGAAAAACCTTGTGTTCCTTGTGGTTAAAAAGCAGTAAGAAGAATTTTTAATTTTACCCTAACCCTAAAGGGAATTAAAAATTCTTACGCCACTTCTACCTAATATTAATATCGAACCTCGAACCTCGAACCTCGAAATTCGAATAGCTATGTGCGCAAGCAACTATGAAAACTTCTGTTTGCTCATAAACTATTGTAACTATGTGGTTAGAAATAAAAGTATTAAGATTTGAGTATTAAGTATTAAGACGGATTTTGTGTGCTTTGAAAAACCTTGTGTTCCTTGTGGTTAAAAAGCAGTAAGAAGTATTTTTAATTTTACCCATAACCCTAAAGGGAATTAAAAATTCTTACGCCACTTCTACCCAAGATTAATATCGAACTTCGAACTTCGAATAGCTATGTGCGCAAGTCACTATACTGTTTGCTCATAAACTATTGTAACTATGTGGTTAGAATAAAAGTATTAAAAAGCAATAAAAAGAATTTTTAATTTTACCCTAACCCTAAAGGGAATTAAAAATTCTTACGCCATTTCCACCCAAGATTAATATCGAACCTCGAACCTCGTATATTACCAGTCTTGATACTTAATACTTAGTACTTGATACTTAATTTACCACCCATTGCATTTAATCTGCTCAAAACCTCTTCTTTGCCCAATAATTCCATGATCAACGGAACATCGGGACCCTGAAGACTTCCGACCATCGCCAATCGCACGGGCATCATCAGCTTTCCAAATCCGATCGATTTTGTCTGAACGAAATGCTGAATGACTTCATGAATATTCTCGTGGTTGAATTCGGATAAATTGTTTAATTCCGATGAAAATTCAGCAATTAGTTCCGCCGAATCTTCTTTCCAGGCTTTCGAAACCGCTTTTTCATCGTAAGAATCTGGCGCTATGTAAAAGAATTTACCTTGTTCAAAAATATCACGGATGAAATTCGCACGTTCTTTCAGCAATTCGATTACACTTAAATTAAACAAAGAATCGGCTGTAATCCCTTGTTTCTGAAGTGCCTTTTCAAATTCCGGTAAGATTTCTTCTCCTGTTTTTTGTTGAATGTATTGGTGGTTGAACCAAATTGTTTTTTCGGGATTGAATCGCGCACCGGATTTACTGACTTTTTCCAGACTGAACTGGGCAATCAATTCCTCCATTGTGAAAATCTCCTGTTCGGTTCCCGGATTCCACCCCAGAAGCGCCAGCATATTCACTACCGCGTCGGGCAGATAGCCTTCTTCTCGGTAACCTTTTGAAATCTCTTCGTCGGTTGTCCACTCAAGCGGGAACACCGGAAATCCGTGTTTGTCGCCGTCGCGTTTGCTCAATTTTCCTTTTCCTTCGGGTTTTAAAATCAATGGCAAATGCGCAAATCTCGGCGGTGTCCAGCCAAATGCTTGGTACAAAAGTTCATGCAACGGCATGGAAGGCAGCCATTCTTCTCCACGAATTACGTGTGTGATTTCCATCAGATGGTCATCCACAATGTTGGCCAGATGATAAGTTGGCATACCGTCTGATTTGTATAAAACTTTATCGTCTAGGGTGTTGGAGTCGATGGAGATTTTTCCGCGAATCAGGTCATCCAATAAAACCGTTTGATTTTCCGGTATTTTGAAACGAATCACATAAGGAACGCCCGAATCTATTTTTGCCTGAACTTCTTCGGTACTCAGGTTCAGGGAGTTATTTAAACCATTGCGGTTGTGTGAATTATAAATAAAAGTTTCGCCTTTGGACTCTGTTTCAGCACGGAGTTTGTCCAGTTCTTCCGGTGTATCAAAAGCATAATAGCCGTTGCCGGAACTGATGAGTTCCTCTGCATATTTGGCATAAATTTCTTTTCGTTCCGATTGGCGATAAGGCGCATGCGGACCCTCGTAACCCACGCCTTCATCGGGTTCCAGACCGAGCCATTTCAGGGATTCGATGATGTATTCTTCGGCGCCGGGGACATATCGGTTCTGGTCGGTATCTTCAATTCTCAACAGGAATTTACCGCCATGGTTTTTGGCAAAAAGGTAATTGTACAAAGCCGTACGCACGCCACCTATATGCAAAGGGCCGGTCGGACTTGGGGCAAATCGGACTCTAACTTCTGACATTCTTAATTTTTTGCGAAGATACTAACTTGAAACTTCAAATCTGAAACTTTAAACCTGAAACTTCAAACTTCAAACTTGAAACTTCAAACCTTAAACCTTAAACCTGAAACCTTAAACCCCAAATTGGCCAAGTTTTTGTAAATTCATCTCGAATTTAATTAAAATGATAATGAAAAAATTATTTTTGGCTTGCTTGTTTTTGTCCTCTTCCGCTTTTTTGGCTGCACAGGAAGTTCCGACTGAAGTTAAAACCGAATTTGACGAAACCGCTTTGAATCAGGGAATTCAGGATTTGGAAGGAAATAAACTGACCGTAGGGGAAGTGTTTAAAAAGTACGAAGGCAAAGTGGTTTTGCTGGATGTTTGGGCGTCTTGGTGTCCGGATTGTATCAAAGGATTGCCAAAACTGAAGGAAGTTCAGCAACAGTTTCCCGATGTTGTTTATCTGTTTTTCTCATTGGACAGAATCGGTAAAGAAGAGGCCTGGAAAAACGGAATCGAGAAATATGGTATCCAGGGTGAGCATTATTGGTTCAATTCTGATTGGAAAAATGATTTCACCAATTACATCGGTCTGAACTGGATTCCCCGTTATATGCTGATTGACCCAAGCGGAAATATCGCCCATTATTATGCCATTCATGCAGATGACCAACAGATGATGGAAGTTTTGGTTGATTTATTAAATGAACCCAAGAATTAAATTAAATAATCCCAACAATTTAAAATATAATCAGTAAAAAAACGCCGGAATAAATCCGGCGTTTTAACTAAAATCTCAATCAACCCTCAAAAAAACTATTTCTTTATTACTTTGAAAGTCTCAATCGCACCTCCTTCAAGTTCAACTTTGATTACATAAATACCATTTGGCAATGTACTCATGTTGATTTGTTGAGAAGAAGTTTTAAGGTTTGTAATTTTTTGACCGGTCATATTGAAAACGGTTACCGTATCAACAGATTTTTGAGAAGAAATAGTCAAAATATCTTTTACCGGATTTGGATAAAAACTGAACGCTGCGGCATTCAAATCACCCATTCCAAGTTCACCTACATTAAGCGTATAATCTTCTGTTTGACCATATTCGTATTGGGCACAAGGATCTGTTGGGGAAGCACCGTAACTTTTCACAACTCTCATACGCGTCTGTCCGACTGTCGCTCCGGTTGGAACTTCGATGGTTCCGGTTAGCTGGTTTCCATCTTCACCTGTAGAATTAAATAAGGAACCGATTTCGTAGGTTTCGTTTTCATCTCCGAAGTCTCCATCCTGATTCCAGTCGATGAACACTGTAAAGAAGTTTTGGTAGGCACCTCCTGTATTTCCTTCCAATACGATTGGATAGCTTCCTCCTTGGTTGACAGCACCTTCCATGTCAAGGAAATATTCGTTGAATGGCGTGGTAACGACAGCAGATGAAGTACGGTTCTCAATTCCTGCGAATTCTACATAAGTAATCGGTTCTGAATAATATTCGTAAGTAGTGGTACAATAAGGATCATTAATGGTAACGGTAAAACTACAAGAGTCCATTACATTCCCTTCACCATCAACAAGCTGGTGGTAAACGACGGTAGTCCCAAGTGGAAATGCTGAACCGGAAGGCAATCCGTTGACCAATACGATCGCTGTTCCTTCTGGCGTTTCGTTTTCACAACTGAATGTGATTTCATAGTCCACAATCATTTCTGTTTGACCCAATTCTGCATCTAAAACGATATTGGAAGGACATTCTAACTGACATTCAGATTCCATCAACAACAAATCATCAAAATAAACAGCCCATCCCGGTGCCATAAAAGCGGGTCCATCTCCCCATCCTGATACATAATTTCCGTCTGAAGAAATTCTATAAGCTGTACCTACAAGGGTTGATGCGTCGATTCCAAATTGTGCAAGGATGTCCACAAGCTTAATCGCATCTACGCCCAAATTGGGATGATAAAGCAAAGGATCTCTTGAAAATCCGGCTTTGATTCCGTAACCAATAGCAATTCCGCTTTCAGAAATATCAGTAAAGGTTGCGGAAAATAAATCAGACGGATAAGAAATATTGGTCAAATCTCCCGAAGCCATATCAAATATAAAAGGCGCACTGTCAAAACCACCCACAATGACGTTACTTTCATTAATGGCACTGGCCTCACCTCCATCTTCTGAAATCAAGGTAATGGTTCCGTCTTCATCAAAATAAGCAGGCATTCTCCATGTTCCGACTGGTAGATCATCCATCCATCCCACAGCAATTCCGTTGTTATTCACACCGTAAGCAGCACCATATTCATACAAAGGACTTGAAAGAACCGTAAGTGTCTGCGTCTGGATATTGTAAATAAAAGGCCATGATTCGAAATTATCATTTGAAGTTTGGCCCACAGCGTAGATTCCGTTTTCAGAAATATCATACAAAGTATAAGTGTAATTATCGTCCAGATTTGTAAACGCTGTCCAGGTATCTGTGTTTTTGAAAGCAGGAGTTCCGTTATACATACCCAAAATCTGATTGGCGTCGTTGATAGACTTTGTTTCGGTCACACCCGACTCCGGCGCATTGGAAGAATTCGTTGCGAAATCGTAATAGCCATTTCCATGAACTCCTTTCCCTTGGTTGTTGATGTCATAAATGGCAACTCCAAACCCTTCCAGTACTTTGTACTCAACCTGGGAGAAACCATAAATGCCGACAACCAACATCAAACTGCATAAAATTTTTTTCATTTGTTTCTGTATTAGTTTTAATAATAAATGCGAAAATAATTTTACCGCTTCTATTATCAAAGAAAAGCCCTTTTGAAATTCGGGAAATAATAAATAAAAAAACAGTTGATTTGAGGGAGTAAATATCTAATAAACAGTCAATTGAATTTTAAAATACTGAAATTGACAATCCTTTTTTGAAATAGATTTTCAGGAATTAAATTACAGAAAAATCAGCGCGTTTCAGAAGAAATTCCTGTCTGATTTTTACAATTTGATTTGGGATTTCAGCCGGTTAAATGATTTCCGGAATTTGAATTCTCCCCAAATGATGCTACAAAAAACCAAAAGAAAACCAATCAGTCCGATAAGAATTCCGGTGCCAAATTTCCACTTGATATGCGCTTCCTTTTTACTGATTTCATCAGAATGATTTTGAAGCAGATTGTTGATGGTCTTTCGCTCGTTGATTTTGATTTGTTTTTCCGTCTCTGCAAATTTTTCATCGTAAAGATTATAATTATCCCAATCTTTTAATGCTAAATAATTCTCAGACAGCCCTTTGTAAATTCCCCGATTCAAAACCAGATCACCCACATCTTTGTTCAAATCCCGGGCGTTTTCCAATTCAGAAATGGCTTCTTCATATCGGCTTTCCAATGTATAAACTTCCGCCAATCCCTTTTGGGCAAAGGCCATTAAACTTTTGGCTTTGGATTTTTCTGCCAGTTCTTTTGAATCCCTGAAACTGATTTTGGCAGAATCCAATTGATTGAGGGAAATAAAGCAATTCCCTTTGTTATAACTGGTTACGCTTCTGTTGGCCCAACTTCTGGCAGTTTGAGGTACCTTTAAATAGGAATGATAAGCCTTGTTGAGGTAATCAATCGCGATGTCACAACTCAACTGCTCCCGGTAAATAAATCCGCGGATTGCGAAATTATTTCCCATGATAAATCCGATTGAATCCTTTTCCGGATAGTTTTTGGCGATTAAATCAGCTTCATCCAAAACTTCAAGCGCCTTTTCATTTACGCCCAATTCGTGGTATTGGGCAGCGATTTTATTGAGGATTTCCAGGTTCAGTTTGGGATTGTCAAGTTTTTTGTTGATTTCAGTGGTTTGGAGAGCAAATTCCAATGATTTTTCATAATCACGTTTCGAAGCATAAGCATTGGACAAAACCAAAAGTGCTTTGATCTGCATTTCCGGATGGGATGGATTGTCTTCAAAAATTTTGTTGGCAAGCTCTATGGACCGATCCGGATTGTCATAGACACTTATAACCGCTATATCATATAGGCTGTCTTTATCTGATTGAGAATGACCATTTTGTAAAATAGAAATCACCAGAACCAGGCACAAAATCAACTTATATTTAATCGGATTATTCATTTAAAACCAATTCTAATTTTTCTCTTCTGGCTTCATCTCTCACAAATTCTACAAACATAATCGGCGAAACGCCCACTATTGATTTAAAAACAGTCGTGAAAGTACTGTGCGAAGAAAAACCACATTCTTCAGCCAGGTAACTCACTTTGAAATTCAGGTAATTCGGGTCGGTTTTGATTTTTTCAGTTATATAATTGATTCTCAGTTCGTTGATGTACGAATTGAAATTTTTATGTTTCTGGCGGTTGATAACATCAGAAAGGTATTTGGTATTGGTGTTGAGCTGTGCAGCAAGCATCCCGAGCGACATATCTTTGTTGGTGAACTTCTTGCCCGCTTCAAACTTTTCCAGTCCTTGCAATATTTGGTTTTCACTTTCCTTCAATAAAACAGGCGTTTTCTGTACTTCCGCTTTTTCTGTTTGAATTTCGTTTATCACGGCAGGTTCGGCATTTTTCTGACGGTTGAAATAATCAAAAAGGTTTTGGTACATTTTGATTTTGTTGCGATTGCGAAAATAAAAAACCAATTTGATCAAAACTGCCAACATAAATAAACCCAAAACAACGTAAAGAGCCGTCAGGTAATTATTTGTCAATTTTAAATGATGTTGGTCAAAATCATTGCTGATGAGCATATGCGCCGAATTGGACGCTTCATTTTCCTTTTTTGAAATTTCCGGACTTAAATTTTGTGCCTGTTGGGTATAGGCTTGAAATTTTGCGACACTATCCATAGCCAGATAGCTGTTGGCGAGCTTTTGATTGACTTCCCGCAAAATAATCGGATTATTGATTTTCTTGGCGATTTCCAGGGATTTCGCATAATTCAAAATGGAGGAATCCAATTGCTGTTCATTAAAGAAGTATTCGCCCTTCAACTTTAAATACAATGCGGTCGTCCAGCCGGGAGAAGCCGATTGGAATGCGTTTTTTGCTTTTTCGGTATAATAAAAAACGGAATCTTTTTGATTTTGAATCAGGCTGATGTTGGCTTTATGCAGCAAGTCTTCTGCCAGGAAAGCAGCTTCAATGTCGTCCTGATTTTTGGCTTGCAAACCCTCCGGTACATTCAAATCCAGAAGTTTCAGGGTGCGACCTATTAATTCCCTGCTTTTGTTTTCAATTTCTGAAAGTCCTTTGGATTGGGCCTTATTTTTCGAAGAAAATGCATATTCAAGCGCTTTCCCATATTGGCCCATTACATAAAATGAAACCGCCTGAACATAATAGGCATCTGCAATTGTTTTCTCGTTCTTACCGATTTTAAGGATGTGATCAGAAATTCGTTTGGCTTCCAGCGGATCCGAATATACGATCTCATGGGCTTGTTCCAAAAGTTTATCTGATTCGGTTTGCCCAAAAACCAGACAAGCCAAAAAAAGGTAGAGAAAAAGAAAGCAATGTTTAAACATCTGATTGGTATGCAAAACAAAGATAGTATTTTCAAGGCTTTGAATACGGATTCTCTCAATAATTATCAAAAGATGAAAACGGGTTTTATTTTACAAAATATTTAGGCTGAATGTATTAAGCCCAAATTTCCAAGGGTTCATTTCATAAATAAATGGGTAGATAATTCAGTGTCAGGAAGAAGTTTGTCTGCATCACAATTTGTTACAGCTGTACCATTTTCACGAAAACGATAAATAAAATCTCCCGAATTTTTAATATTAAACCCTAATTAAACTTTACATCCAACAGATTAATCCTAAATTTGTTTTTCCTTAACCTATTAAATTAAAGTTTTTTAAGATTCATGTACATGAATAGGTTATTCCCCGTTTTTATTTTATTGTTTTCCATTGCCAACGCTCAAAATCCAAAGGATTTTAATGAGATTTATACCAAAACCTATGTTGAAACCGCTCAGAAGGATTTTGACAAAGCACTTCAAATAGCAGATTCCTTATTCGTCATTTCTGAAACCGCCTTGTTCAAGACCAAAAGTCTGATGCTTTCGGCTTCCTTGTACCAACAATCCGGAGATTTGAATACGGCAATTGATTTCGCTTTGAAAAGTGAAAAAATAATTACGCAAACACAAGATTATGTTTGGATTTCAAGGGTTTATGGGTTTTTGGCTACGCAGTACCGTTTAATAGGTCTCTACAGTCAATCCAAAAAATATTCGGACCTTGCCTTTGGGTTTGCCGAAAAAATTTCTGAAAAAGAACTGAGCCACAGCACCATGGGATTGCTTTTGCAAGAGATGGCGTTCAATGAAAACACGCAGAAAAATTACCGGAAAGCCATTGGTTATTTAAAATTGGCCCATCAGCATTTCGAAAAAATAAATGCCAATCGTGATTATTTAATTGCACAAAATCAACAACTTATAGGCGTCAATTACTTCGGACTGAAAAAAATGGATTCCGCCATGATCCATTATGAAAAGGCACTGGATACCTATGGCGACAATCCGGCGAATTATGTAAAGGGACTGATTCACAACGGAATTGCAAATGTTTATTTAGTAGAAACTGACCTCGAAAATGCAAATGAACACCTTCAGGAAGCAAGAAGAATTGCCGATAATTCCAGTTACCTGGAGTTGAAAAATGAAGTTTACAAAACTTCTCAGCAATATTTTCTAATGACCCAGGACATTGAAAAACTCTCCCAAGCCACCATCAGGAAAGATTCGGTAGCGGAGCAGATTGCCCAAAAGAAATCCACTATTTTAAATCGTTCCTTTTCAGAAATCGATAAAGAAAATACCTCTATAAAGGAAAAAGTAGATGTGAAAAACCGATTGCTTACCGGTTTGCTAATTGTTTTTCTGATAGGTCTGGTTTTGTTTGCGCTTTACCGTCAGGCACAAAGAAAGAAAATGAACAAGATCCGGGAAATATTGACGAAATTAGAAGAACAGGACAATGGAAGTTTTGAAGAAAATTCAAATTCAATTCTGGAAATTTCAGCATCCGCTAACCCGGAAATCAATGAGGAACAGGAAGTCTCAAGTATGATGACCCGGTTGACCGAAGAAAAATTATTAAACAAGCTTGAAAAGTTTGAAAAATCCGGACTCTATACCCAGAACAGTATTTCACTTTCGTATCTCGCAACTTATTGTGAAACCAACTCCAAATACCTTTCTTATGTGATCAACACCCATAAAAAGCAGGATTTCAATAATTACATAAACGAACTGAGAATTAATTACATCATCAGAAAACTAAGAAACGATCCGATGTACAGAAAATACAAAATCGCCACTTTGGCCGAAGAATCGGGCTTCTCTTCTCAGAATAAATTCTCAACGGTTTTCAAGAAAGTTACGTCTATTTCGCCTTCTTCCTTTATCCAATACATCGAAGAAGATGCAAATCACAACAGTCTGGTTTAGAGCTTTTTAAGCTCCTTTTTTTGTTTACCATTTTAGGGAAATCGGTACATGGTTTTCTTTTTTAGGTAAAATCAGTCCGATAAATTCGCAGAAATTTAAAATGCCGGCCTTCAGAGGAACCGGAATTGGAATTAAAATCACTACGAATTTAAATTACATGACCCATGTTGAACCCTTATCTCTTTCGATTAATTACTATAATCCTAACGGTATTCTGTACCAACATATCGGCCCAACTTATTTCACCCACCAATGTTCCGGGCAGTACGCCTTTTCCCTGTTGGGATTGTGCACCTGCCAACTGGTTTGATTTTGGAGGAACGCCCGATATTTCGGATCGCAACAGACCTGCCACTTCAGGAACCACAGGAGGCGGAACCCTTTGGACAAATGCGCCCTTGGCATTACCTCCCAACGGACATACTTATTGGATCGTGATTCGGGACATCGGAGCCGGTGGAACAGAAGAATCGGTCGGAACCAATCTTACCGGATTGGTAGCAGGCAGAGAATACGAAGTAGTGGTTTACAGCCTCACAGCCGTAGGGCCTTATAGCCCCAGTTACATCGATAAATTTGATTTTCAGGTCGGTACTTATCCGCGCGTCAATGTCACATCTATCAACAGAGATACTTTTGGCGCCTGGGGAACCAACCGCTTAAAATTTATAGCGGAAAGCAGTTCCATGCAGCTGGCTTTTTATCCGGGCAACAATGCCGTCGGCTCTTCTTATGAATCGGTAAATATTTCGGTTACTTTGAATTCCATCAATACCGTACCCGTTACCGAAGACAAAAATATTACCATAGCCTACAACCAAAATGCAACGGTCAATGTGATGGAGGGTGCGGTAGAATATGACGCCGGACAAAACTTAGTCATCAGTACCATTGATCTGGATCCGTCTACCCCCGGAATTCAAGCTTCCATAACCACAGCAGATGGAATATGGACGGTAAACCACACAACGGGGGACGTAACTTTTGTACCCGTAAACGGATTTGTAGGAACAGCCAGTATTCCCTATACCATTCAGGATGATTTTACCCTGGACGGAAACCTCTCACCCGGTACTTCATCCCCGAAATGGATAACCGTAACGGTAGCGGAACCCATTGACCTGGATTCCGACAATGACGGAATTCCCGATTGTGAAGAAAGAGGATTGGCAAATGCAGGATTAAATGATTTGTTCCAACTCAACGGTACCGCGGAAAGCGGAGGAAGTTCAGGCATTCCGGACAATGAAGTAAGACTTACCGATGCGACCGGCAATGAAAGTGGTTCCATGTGGTCATTCAGCAAAATAAATTTCGCAGAAGATTTCACCATACGTTTTGAAGCCAATTTAGGAACTTTGGATGCAACAGGTGCCGACGGAATCGCCTGCGTTTTCCACAACAGCCCCGCCGGAACATCGGCAGTAGGTGCAGTAGGAATCGGACTGGGCGCTGCAGGCATTCAGTATGGAATTGCCTTAGAACTCGATACCTGGGCAAATGGCACTACCTCAATGGATATCCCGGATGACCATGGGATGATCTGGGACACAGATGATTCAATAGTGACTTCGGGTGAATTCTCCTCCTTTTCAAATCTTACCAATGCAATCAGTCTGGGAAATCTGGAAGACGGCAATTGGAAAAATGTAGAAATCTCATGGAATGCAGCCAGCAGAACCCTTTCTTATACCGTCAACGGAACCAATGCCGGAACCTATACACACAGCGGTTCATTGGATGATTTCTGCCAGACCTATTTTAATATTCCTGCTTCTGAAACCAATAAATTGGTTCATTACGGATATACCGCCTCAACCGGTGGAAGCTTTAATGACCAGAGAGTCCGCTTTCAGAATTTCTGCGAAGACCTGCCTCTGTTTGTCGATACAGACGGCGACGGCATTCCAAACGAACTGGATTTGGATTCAGATGGGGACGGTTGTCCCGATGCACTTGAAGCAAACGGCTACCTGACCCCGGAACAACTCAATCCCGACGGAAGCATCGCCGGACCTGAAGATGAAAACGGAATTCCCCTCGCGGCCAATGGTGGTTTCGGACCGGGATCTGCCTACGATAGTACCTTTAATGCCTGTACAGATATTTGTACGGAACCGGTGGAAGGAGAGGATTTCAGTTGGTATTATGAAGATGGTGAAGTATCCTCCGTTGTCCAGGAATTTAATCAACCTGCCACCAATTACGGATTTGTACTCGACATTTATGAACTTGACAATTCTTTTAACCTTGAAATCAATGGCGTCAACATAGCTACGCAGGAAATTGAATTCCAATCAGACGGAACGGCCGGTATCAACGTTCGCTTTCTGGACGGAGATCAATACGAAATCGACACCGAAGACATCTGGGAAATGGAAGGAACTGCCGAAAACCCACTCATCAGGGTCATCATCAATCCCGATGGAACCATTGCGCTTTTGGGAAGTAAAGTTTCGGGCGGACCCTTATTTCCACTTGAACTATTCAATGGAAATACCCTCAATACCATTACCTGGAATTCGGGCGACACCAATACCATCACCGCAACCCAAAATGTGGTGAGCATTACCAGTATGTCGGGCAGCGGATACGGCATGAACCGTGTGATTTGTCCTTGTGTCAAACCCGCATCAGCAGGCGCACCCGCTGGTTTCAGCAAAGTCGGAATCCTTACCAAAGCCGAAACCACCGTTACCGGATGGCCGGAAAGCGTTCCCAACGGATACCTGGTACTGGATGCGGCAACAAAAGGATTGGTACTTACGCACATGAATACCACACAAAGAGATGCCCTTGACCCCATAGACGGAATGGTGATTTACAACACCGAAAAGGCTTGTGTCGAATTGTACAGAGGTTTAACGCCCGGATTGGAAGATTTCAGAACCGGATGGAATTGTATCAAAAGAAGTTGTAACGAAGAATTAATAATGGATTAAACCCCAAGCAATCGGTTGCAATACCGATGGCTTCCAAATAAAGAAAAAATGGAAAATCACATAAAATCATTAGCAGTCATCAGTTTTCTTTTGCTCGGCTATGCTTCCATCGCACAAATGGCAATAGGAAAAGAAGAAGTAAGCAACGCCAGTGTATTATTGGAATTCGGAAACGAACCCAAAGGAATCATTCTGCCTTCGGTTCAAACAGCAACCGGTGCCGTGGGAGGTACTTTCATTTTTGACCTGACCGATAATTCGGTGAAAGTGATAGAAGAAAGCAATGAAGGCGTGAATGGAAATTGGACCAATTTGACCCAAAACGAAAACCCGGGTCTGGCACATAGTTTCCTAAATGATGGAACAGATGTAGGGGAAGGCGTTATCATAGGAGCAGAAACTTCGGCGAAACCGGGTGCTTTGGTATTGGAATCCACTACCGCAGCCCTTGTACTGCCAAAAGTAGAAAATCCGCACCTGAATATCCCCGGCGCAATTGCCGGCACCATGGTCTATGATACCGTGGCCGATATGATGGCCGTTTTTGACGGTTCCAATTGGAGTTACTGGAAATAAACCAACCATACCTTGATCAGCCTCTAATTGCAGGGCGTCGCCTATGCGCCCTGCAGTTTTTAAGAAATTGATAAGAAATAATAGCTTATGAAACCCACTTAGGACAAAATAAGCATAAAAATAAAGTAGTTAGGGATAGAGAGAATAAGAGCCACCTGCCGTTCTGGTAGTGCTGGCTCTTATTTTGTTTCCAATAGGTTGCCCTTTATACATCAGACTTTGGTGTTGATTCTCACATCATTAGCTGGTAAATTGATACCAAGCTAACCTTTATATGTTAAAATAGAGTAATTTTGCAGGGTTTAATTCACAGCATTGTCCAGCAATAAAACCATAGCGAAAAATACTTTGTTCTTGTATTTCAGGATGTTGTTAACTATGGGAGTGGGACTATACACCTCACGTTTAGTCTTGGATGCATTAGGTGTAGTTGATTACGGAATTTATGGTTTAGTTGGTGGAATCGTCACCATGTTTGCATTTCTAAACTCAGCCATGGCTTCCGCAACCCAGAGGTATTTATCTTTTGATATCGGAAAAAAAGATTGGGATAGATTGCAAAAGACCTTTAATGCTACACTGAATATACACATCCTTATTGCAATCGTTATATTTATATTGGCAGAGACCATTGGACTTTGGTTTGTAAATACGCAATTGGAAATACCTAAAGAACGTATGTATGCAGCCAATTGGGTGTATCAGTTCTCCATCTTTGCATTCTTACTTAATGTTGTACAGGTGCCCTATAATGCATTGTTATTTGCGAGAGAGCACATGAGTGTTTATGCTTATGTGAGTATTTTAGAAACTGTTTTGAAATTAGCGATAGTATTGTATTTGGTGCAAGCTGATTCGGACAAGCTGATACTTTATTCGATTCTAACCTTTGGAGTAGCTTTTGTGATTCGTATGACTTATCAAATTTATTGCAGAAAACGTTTTCCAGAGTCAAAATATAAATTCTATTGGAACAAAGCATATTACAAAGAGTTGATGAGTTATTCCGGATGGAATTTGTTTGGATCAGTAGCGATGGTCATACGGGGTCAAGGAAGTAACATTTTATTGAACTTGTTTTTCGGTCCCGTGGCGAATGCATCTTATGCTATAACAATGACCGTTCAAGGAGTTATTAGTGGTTTCATTAGTAATTTTCAGGTAGCTGTCAATCCTCAAATCGTAAAGAACTATGCATCGGGTGATAAGCAAGCTTCGTTAAAGTTAATCTACAAAAGTGCTAAGTTCTCTTTCTTTGGTATGTTGATTTTGGTAGTGCCTGTGTTGATTAATTTGGAATACTTGATGAATCTTTGGTTGAAAGAAGTGCCTCCTTATGCGATTGAATTTATTCGATTAGCTTTGATATACGTAATGATTGATGCAATTTCAACACCATTAGTTACTGGAGCTCAAGCAACAGGGAAAATCAAATGGTATCAAATTATAATTGGGACGATGATTATATTAACCTTTCCCATTACTTATTACCTATTCAGTAAAAACAACAATCCTCTTGATTTATATAAAGTTATTATTGGCATTTCGGCAATTTCATTATTGTTCAGAGTTATGTTTCTACAGAAAATAATGAACTTAAGTTTATCAATATTCTTTAGAGAAGTTATTTTGAGAATATGTTTAGTTTTATCTAGTTTATTAGTGCTGAATAAAATATTTGATTCAACTCCTTCAAGCAATTTATTAAGTTTTATAAGTGTAACTGCCATCTCAGTACTAATTACGTTTTCTCTTATTTACATTCTAGGTATAAATAGAAGTGAGAGAATGTTTTTAATTACTTTTTTGAAAAATAAATTTCAAAATTATTTATAATGATATATTTATTAATACTATTGAGTCTGTCGATAACATTAAATTTATTGTTTTTCTATTTTGACTTTTTACCATTTTATAAACCATTTCTCAGAAGAAAGTTTAGTAGAAATTCAATTAAACATAAAAGAAATAGCTCTGAAATTGAAAGAAAAGTATTAGAAGCGAGTTTAAAAAGCATTGAAAGTCAGAAATCCTTAATGATTTGGACAGAGCCAAAAGGATTAGCTGAGAAATTATTTAATTTAGTTTTTAGCAAATACAATGCTAATGTCGAGTTTTATAACTTTCCAAGAGCTTTTTTATTTTTAGGATTAGTGAAATATTTAGGTCATTCAGATAATGAAAAGCACCTACAAAGAGTTAAAACAGAATTCGATAAATTATTACATCAAGATGGAGAGTCGACATTTAATTTTGAGAAGGTTGATCAAGTTATTTTTGGCACAGCAGCTTTAGAATTGTATCTAATATATCAAGAAGACAAATATCTAAACTTTTCTCATAAAATATTTTCTTTCCTTGATCAGATTTACAATCAAGATGGAATAATAAGGTATAGACCAAATTCTGAGTTTCTTTTTTATGATACTATTGGTATGATCATTCCGTTTTTAGTAAAATACCATGAAATAACAAATAATACAAAAGCTTTATCAATAGCTAAAGATCAAATGGAATTATATATCAAATATGGTGTTGATAAAGAAACTTATATACCTGTTCATGGTTTTCATATAAATACAAAAATAAAAGTTGGATCCGCAAATTGGGGAAGAGGAATTGGATGGTATTTATTAGGTTTATATGCTTTACATAATTATGATGGTAGCTTCAATACAGAATATAAAACTATAATTAAACAGTTACAAAATATTAGTATGGGAGAAAATAATTGGTCCCAATTCCCAAGTACTAGTAATGATTTTGATGCGAGCACTACAACTATGTTTTTATATACTATGCCAAAAAAGCCTTTTACTAAAAATGATATTCTTAATATCTTTGAAAAATTTATTTCTGAGAAAGGTTTTATTCTTTGCACATCTGGAGACACGTATGGATTTAATTATTACTCTAATTCATTTGGCAAAAGTGAAATGTCACAAGGCATACTATTATTATTACTAAATAAATATACATGAAAATAGCCATACTCACACAAACGCCCGGAAGTAATTATGGCGGTATCATCCAAAACTATGCTTTACAAAAGGCACTCAAAGATATGGGATGTCAGCCAATAACTATTAACCTTCCGATGGTTAAACCTGTATCAAAAAATCGAATATTTTTTAGTGAATGTAAAACTTATATTTATCGATACTTATTCCACAAAAACATGTTAACAAAATCGGAAAGATTTATCATTAATAAAAATAACAGAAAGTTTATCAAAACTCATATAAACCTATCTGAACTAATTTATAACACAGTCAAATTGTCAAACTACTTTTCTAAACATTCTTTTGATGCAGTCATCGTCGGTAGTGATCAAACATGGCGACCTAAATATTCTCCAGATATTTATAATTTTTATTTGGATTTTTTAGAGAATAATCATAAAATTAAAAAAATAGCTTATGCTAGTTCTTTTGGGACTTCCGATTGGGAATATACAGCTGAACAAACCCGAAGAGTAAGTGAATTGGCAAAAAATTTTGATGCAATATCGGTCAGAGAAGCCAGTGGTGTAGATTTGTGCAACGAAAAGTTGGGAGTAGAAGCCGTTCATTTATTAGACCCGACTTTATTGTTGACAGCTGAGGATTACAGCCAACTTATCAAACAACCCAAAGCGAACAAAGAATTATTTACTTATGTATTGGATGAATCCAGATACAAACAAGACTTTATTCAATCCATAGGAAAGCAATTGAACTTAAAACAATATACCAATCAAGCCCAAAAGTTTGATGCAAAAGTAAAAAGACCCTTAGAGGAATTGATCACGCCACCTTTGGAAGGATGGTTACAAGGTTTTAGAGATGCTGAATTTGTGATTACCGATTCATTTCATGGTACGGTTTTCTCTATTATCAATAAAAAGCCTTTTATTACCTTAGTTAATGTGAAAAGAGGTGCTTCCCGCTTTGAATCCATTCTTTCCAAATTGGGATTGGAAGAACGTATGGTTTATGATTTGCATTCCTTTGACAAAAGTGTAATAAAAAAACAAATTGACTACGAAGCTGTACACCAAAAATTGAATGCTTTAAAAGAAGAATCCTTGAACTTTTTAAAAGACAATTTATAATGCCGAAAGTTTCTGTCATCATACCCGTATATAATACTGAGAAGTATTTAAGAGAGTGTATAGACTCAGTATTGAATCAAACTTTTGATGATTTTGAAGTGCTTTTAATAAACGATGGTTCTTCGGATAAAAGTGGACAAATTTGTGAAGAATATGTCCACAGAGATAAAAGAGTCAAAGTATTCCATAAAGAAAATGGCGGAGTGAGTTCAGCTAGAAATTTAGGTTTGGATAATGCTATAGGTGAATGGATTACTTTTGTTGATAGTGATGATTGGATTTCTACAAATTACTTTGATTTGTTAAAGAATTCAGATTCTATAGATTTAATATTATTAAATATGAATAGATTTTTAAATAAGAAAAAAATTGTATTGTTGGATTTTAATAATATTGAATATAATTTAAAAGATTTTGTAGAAAATTATAACCTTTACCCACATTATGCTGGACCATGTGGGAAATTTTATAAAAATATAATTATTTCAAAAAATAATATAAGATTTAATGAGAATTTAAGTCGAAGTGAAGATGCTATCTTCAATTTAAATTACATCTTCAAATGTGGAAAAATAAGACTTACAAATAAAGCTTTTTATAATTATAGAAATACAACTAATAGTTTAAGTAAGAAAAATATAAGTTATGAAGATGCTGAATTTATTTATAATCACATTTTCTCATTATTAAATGAATATTCATCAGATCCGAATTTCATTTCACGCAATAATTCGTACCCAACAGAACGTTATTTTATGACTGTACTAAATTCAAACCTTAAAAATAATGATAAAAAAAACATATTGAAAACTCTAATAAAAAGACATAAAGCACAATTAATCAAAAGCACTAAAAAGCAAAGAATTCACTTAATTCCTCTAAATTTGTTAATTAGACTCGAATTAGTAAGTCTTATGATTTTTTTGGTTACTCGTCCCTTCACTTCTAAAAATCATTAATTAGATTTATGAAGTTTTATTTTAAATTAAAACCCAATGACCCCATTAATAACTATTGCAATAGCCACTTTTAATGTGGAGGATTATATTGAGGTTTGTTTGAAGTCTGTTACGCAACAGACATTGCAAAATATTGAGATACTTTGTATAGATGATTGCTCTACCGATAATACTGTAAAAATTATTAAACATTTTCAGCTTGGTGATAAAAGGATAAAACTAATTGAAAAAAAACAAAATGAAGGTTTGTCTTCCTCAAGAAATGATGCGATTCAATTAGCTAAAGGGGAATATATTTGTTTTATAGATGGAGATGATATTATAGACAGTCAGTTATTGAAAAAAGCTTATGAGCTTGCTTTAAAAGATAATTCTGATTTAGTAATATGGGATTATGTAGTTTTTAAAGATGAAAAAGAGATCCTTACTAAAATGATGGTAACTTCATCTTTAAAAAATGTTTCTACTAACAATCAAAGTGAATTAATTGAATTACCAGCATTTACGTGGTTGAAATTGATAAAAACAGATAAGTTAAGACTGTCAAAAATTGTCTTTCCGTTGGGATTGACAAAACAAGATATTCCTTTTCACTGGGATTTAGTCTTAAATTTTCATCAAGTCTCTCTTCTTCCCGATCGATTGATTTTTTATAGGCAAAGAAATACGGCAGCATCTTATCAGTCAGGATCAACACAGTTAGATGTTATTAAGGTTTTTCAGATATTGGAGAAGCGATTAAAACAACAAGAAGTTTATCCCTTATTTAAAGATATATTTCATAAACAAAAATTGAATGCATTGTACTCAATGTATGATAGGGTAAATCCACTTTTGAAAAAACAAACAATAATAGAGATTCTTGATAATCTTAATCATGCAGATAAAGATTATATAAAAAGTAAAAAGAGTTTAATTAAACCAGCCTCGTTTTTTTATAAAATGTTATTAGGTTCGAGGTTGAATAGTATTTACTTCTATTATTGGTGCTCAATCAGATCAATATACCGAAGTATAAAATCACTCTTATGCATATAGTTTATTTAATAGAAAACATCGACACTGTAGGTGGAATTCAAAATGGACTATCAATTCGTGTTAATGAACTTGTGAAAAAGTACAATCATAAGATAACAATAGTTTGCACAAATCATAATACAAAAGTCCCTGCTTATAATTTTGATCAATCAATAGAAATAATTTTTTTAGAAAAATTAATAAGCCGTTCTTCTCTAATCGGAAGACTTATTCTACAGTGGAAGCAATCAAAAATGATTATAAAGAGTTTAAAACCTGATGTAGTTATTACTGTAAAATATACAATGCACAATGTGTTTTTTAAATTTCTAAATTCCAATGTTAAATTTGTATCTGAATTAAGAGAAACTAAAGAAAATTATGACCAGCATAAAAGTAAAGCAATTAAAAGTCGATTTTATATCTGTTTGAGGGATTTTATATTGAAAAGACAGGATTTATTAATTGTATTAACGGAAGCAGATAAGAGAAAATGGGGATTTAATAATATAAAAGTTATAAAGAACACAAAAACGTTTGAGTCGGATACTGTAAGTTCATTAAACAATAAAGTCGCATTAGCGGTTGGACGTTTAGAAAAAGTCAAGAGATTTGATTTATTAATTGAGATATGGCAGTCTGTTGTGAAAAAAGCTCCTGATTGGCAATTGAAAATTTGTGGGAAGGGAAGTGAATATAAGTATCTTGATTCATTGATAAATAAATATAAACTTCGAAAAAGCGTGATTATTACTAATCATTTTGTTGATGTAAAGAAAGAGCTACTGAATTCTTCACTATTACTAATGACTTCGAAATTTGAATCATTTGGGAATGTATTGGTTGAAGCCAAAATTTGTGGTGTTCCAGCTATTGCCTTTGATGTTCCAAATGGCCCTAGTGAAATTATTGAAAACGAGGAAGATGGCTATTTAATAAATGATGGTAATACAGAGGAAATGTTAAAAAGAGTTTTGCAATTAATAAATAATGAAAGTAAAAGGAAACAAATGGGAAAACATTCCAAACTAAACGAAGAAAAGTTCGATGTGGTTACAATTATAAAAAATTATAATGAAATTTTGTTAAACTTATTTTCCACAAAATGAAATTACTATATATAACTAATGGTATAACAGGAGTCGGTGGTTTAGAGAGAGTTCTCTCACTAAAGAGCTCTTATCTAGCTGATTTTTACAACTACGAAGTAACAATTTTAAGTTTAAATGAAGGGGGTGTAAAACCATATTATGATTATAGTCAAAAGGTAAAGTTTAAATCGATAGAAGTAAAAGGAGGTGTTTGCTCATATTTCAAATCTTATTTTCAAGGTATAAAAATGACAATAAAACAAGAAAATCCAGACAAAATAATAGTTTGCGATGATGGATTAAAAGCATTTTTTTTACCTATACTATTTAGAAAAAAGAAATTTATTTATGAGAGACATGTATCCAAAAAAATTATATTCCAAAATGAAATGTCAATTAGAAGAAGGGCTTTAGCACACATTCAAATTTTTTTTATGAATATTCTTTCACGTTATTTCGAATTTTTTATAGTTTTAAATGAAGGGAATAAAAAAGAATGGAAATACAAAAGAAACCTTAAAGTTATTGGAAACCCTTTATCTTTCTACCCTGAACAGTCGGCGAGATTGAATAATTTTAGGGCTATAGCTGTAGGAAAACAATCTTTTCAAAAAAATTATGAAAGAATGATTAATTTGTGGGCTAATGTTACTTCAAAACATCCTAGATGGGAATTACATATTTATGGAAAATCAGAACCAAATTTAAATTTGAATGGTTTAATAAAAAAATTATATTTGGATAAAAACATATTCTTACACAATCCAATAAAGAACATTCAATCAAAGTATTTAGAATCTTCAATATTTCTAATGTCTTCACGTTTTGAAGGTATGCCAATGGTAATGTTAGAGGCTATGTCCTGTGGTTTACCAATTGTAAGTTTTGATAGTCCACATGGACCTCGAGAATTAATAGACGACGGTATAAATGGCTTTCTAATTGAATATAAAGATGATGAAAAATATATTGAAAAAATCTTTACATTAATTGAAAATAAAAATAAAAGAATAGAATTAGGTCAAAATAGTCGCCAAAAAAGTCTTGATTTTAGTATCCCCAGAACAATGAAGAAATGGGATAAATTGTTTAATAATAAGGATGTTTGACTGGATTCCATTACCAATATATACCAATGTTTTTTACCATTTAATGTTGGTAATGACCATCGTTGTCGGGCATCATTCGATTACCTATGATCTCAGAAACCCAAAAAGTATAGAGACTCTAAGTTATCTTGGTTTATTTTTATTGGTCTTTGTGATTTTCTATATGGGACTCAGACCGGTGAGTGGATATCTTTTTGGTGATATGTTTTCCTATAATAAATTATATAAGAATTATCAAAACGGTATGCCTTTTAAAACAGATGGTGACGTTTTGTTCCATCGCTTTATGTGGTTGTCGTCCAGGCTGATGTCGTCCAAACAGTTTTTCTTATTGGTGGATGTAATTTACATAGTACCTATGTATTGGTTTTCCAGGGTACATTTTAAAAAGTATTGGTTTTTTGGGCTCTTTATGTTCTTTGCCTCCTTTTCTTTTTGGTCGTATGGCACGAATGGAATACGCAATGGGATGGGGACTTCTTTGTTTTTATGGGGGCTTTGCTTTTATCGAAAGAAAATTTGGATGTATGCTTTCTTTGCTTTGGGATTTTTCATGCATGCTTCTCTAATTGTACCGATAGCTGCTTTCTTGGTTTCTAAGTTTCTTCTCAAAAAACCTAAATTGATCTTAGGTATTTGGTTGGTGTGCATTCCTTTGTCTTTGGTGGGTGGTTCTGCTTGGGGAGCCTTATTTGAAAGTTTTGGCTTGTTTCAAGAAAGAACACAAGGTTATTTAACCGGTGGTGAAAAGTTTATGGATCAGTTTGACCAAACCGGTTTTCGCTGGGATTTTCTGCTCTATAGTTCAACGGCTATCATAGCCGGATGGTATTTCATCATCAAAAAGAAATTAGAAGATTCATTTTATAATCATTTGTTTGGGGTTTATGCGATTGCCAATGCTTTCTGGATATTGGTCATTGAAGCGGCTTTTAGCAATCGATTTGCCTATTTATCTTGGTTTTTAATGGGAGCTGTGATTATTTATCCTTTGGCTAAATACGATATGATGAAAAATCAATATAAGGTATTGGGAGCAATCGTATTTTTGTATTTTATGTTTACCTATTTTCTCAATGTAGTTCTATAGTTATGAAAAGTCTTACTGTTTTTACTCCCACTTACAATCGCGCTCATCTATTGCCGAGGCTTTATGAAAGCCTATGTAGGCAATCCTGTGGTGATTTTTTATGGATGATCATTGATGATGGTTCTGTGGACAATACCAAGGAATTGGTTCAGGCTTGGAGGGATGAAAATAAAATTCAGATTGAATATCATTACAAAGAAAACGGTGGAATGCATACGGGGCATAATGCTGCTTATCGTTTGATAAAAACAGAATTGAATGTATGTACAGATTCCGATGATTATATGCCCGATGATGCTATAGAGAAAATAATGAAAGAATGGAATAATATAGCGGATAAAAGCAATATTGCTGGGATTATTGGATTAGATGCAGATAAAAATGGAGAAATTATAGGAACTAAAATTCCTGAAAATTTAACCAAAGGTTCTTTGATGGATTTATATAATAAATACAAAGTAAAAGGAGATAAGAAATTGGTGTTGAGGACAGATATTGTAAGAGAATATCCGGAATACCCTGAGTATGAAGGAGAAAAATTAGTTCCATTAGGAATTTTATATATGATGATGGGTAAGGATTATGATTTTGTATATAAAAATGAGGTCTATTGTATAGTGGAATATCAGGAAGAAGGTTCCAGTCACACCATTTTTAAACAATATAAACAATCTCCGAGAGGGTTTGCTTACGCAAGGAAAATACATATAAAATTTGCGCACAATTTGAAAGACAAGCTTAAAGCTTATGTACATTTGATATCGTCCTCAATCTTTGCAAACGATATACGATTAGCATTTAGAGAAGTTAATCCTTTCATATCTTTATTATTATTACCTTTTGGATTACTTCTTAACCTATTTATTAGAGTTAAAATTAAAAATTAGATATGGACAATCAGCCTATCAGAGTGCTTCATGTTGTAACTACTATGAATTTAGGAGGTATCGAAACCTTTTTAATGACCTTATATAGAAATATAGATAGAACTAAAGTACAATTTGATTTTTTAGTTCATCGAAAAGAGCCTGGTGTTTTTGATGAGGAAATAAAAAGTTTAGGTGGAAGAATTATTAAAGTTCAGGCATTAAGCCCATTATCTTATTTTAGTTATAAAAAAGAATTAATCAGTATTCTAAATCAAGGTGATTATAATTATAACATTATCCATTCTCACTTGAACTCGAATAGTTCAGTCATTTTAAGTATCGCAAAATCATGTGGAATAAAGTTTAGAATTGCGCATGCACATATTGATAAAATTGGAGGACGCTTCCAAGTAATAAAGAGAATTCTTAGAAAAAAAGTTAATATTTATGCTAATCATAGATTTGCTTGTGCACAAGGTGCAGGGAAATTTTTATACGGTGATAATGAGTTTATAGTTATAAATAACGCGGTCGAGTCAGGTAAATTTGTTTATGATAATCAGATAAGAGAAGAGAAGAGAAAATTATTAAATTTAGAAGATAAGATTGTATTTGGAAATGTAGGCAGATTTAATACACAAAAGAACCATTCTTTTTTAATTGAAGTTTTTGAAGGAATTCATAATAAAATGCCGAATGCACATTTAATTTTAGTAGGTGATGGGGATTTGAAAAGTTCTATTATGTATATGGTTAAAAGTAAACAATTGGAAAATGCAGTGAGTTTTCTAGGTGTAAGAAATGATGTATATGAACTTTTATCCGCAATGGATTATATTTTAATGCCTTCATTTTATGAAGGTTTGCCTGTTTCATTAATTGAAGCACAAGCAAGTGGATTAAAAATATTTGCTTCAGAAACTATCACATCAGAAGTAAATATTACAAATTTGTTAGAATTCTTGAGTATTGATAATCCACAAATATGGGTGGATCATATATTAAATAATCTTGACTATAAGAGAGAAAACATGTCTGAACGAGTACGTGATGCAGGGTATGATGTGCAACATAATGCGGAGCAATTACAAGATTTCTATTTAAACTTGGTGTCATGAAAGAAAACCTCTATAAAATACTCCCTGATTTCCTACAATCTGCCATGGTATCTTTGTACAATATCAGGGCGTATAAGATTCGCTATGGAGGTGAATACAAGGCTTTTCGTAAGAAGTTTTTGAGCAATCGAAATTTGAGTCGTCAAGAGCTTTTAAGTCTTCAAAAAGCAAGATACCATGAGTTTGTTCTGCATAGTATTTCTCATTCAAGTTTTTATAAAGAATTATACCATGGGATTTCAGAACCAGAGGAATTGGTGAACATTCATTTACTCCCTATCCTTTCAAAAGAGGATTTGAGAAAGAATATTGATAAAGTCAGCATCCAAACAGCTGAAAAACTTGAAAAATCCAAAACCGGAGGCACAACAGGCAAGTCTTTGGAAGTAAAATTCAGACCGGTCAATACGCAGGAACGTTTTGCCATGCTCGATGATTTCCGTTCACGTTTTGGTTATGAATTGGGAAAAAAAACGGCTTGGTTCTCTGGGAAAAGCCTTTTAACCCCAAAAGATTTAAAAAAAAATCGTTTTTGGAAAACTGATTTTATTTACAAAGTCCGGTATTATTCTACATTTCATATTAAAAAAGAATATTTAGCCTATTATATTGAAGATTTGATTCGGTTTTCTCCTGAATATATGGTAGGTTTTCCATCTTCTATATTGGAGATTGCGAAATATGGTATTGCCAATGGATATGAGTTTCCAGCAAACACCATCAAAGCCGTTTTTCCCACAGCCGAAACCATCACTGATGAAATGCGTCACAACATTGAAGGATTCTTTAAAACAAAAATGTATGACCAATATGCTTCATCAGAGGGAGCACCATTTATTTTTGAATGTAAAAACGGAAACCTTCATTTGGAACTTCAGAGTGGAGTTTTTGAGGTTTTGGATACAGAAGATCGCCCCAGCAAATCGGGGCGGCTTGTGGTTACTTCTTTTACCACCGAGGGAACGCCTTTGATTCGTTATGATATTGGGGATTCAATCATCTTAGAAGATGAGGATAGAATTTGTACTTGTGGAAATAATAATCCTTTGGTGAAAGAAATACTGGGAAGGATGGATGATTATGTTTATTCGCCCGAAACAGGGAAAATTAATTTGGGCAATGTTTCCAATACCTTAAAGGATACACATGGGATCATTCGTTTTCAGGCCATTCAGGATGAGCTTAATAGAATCAAACTAAGAGTCATCCGGGATAAATCCGAATACACCCAAAAAGTTGAAGAGAAATTCATTCAGAATTGGCGTGATAGAATTGGCGATAAAATGGAGTTGGACATAGAATATGTGGATGAGATAGCCGTAGAAGCAAGTGGTAAATTTAGAATCGTCAAAAACAACATAAAACATCTCATTGAAAACAAATCCTAAACTCATCCGTATCACCACCGTTCCGCAATCTTTGAAAGGACTTTTAAAAGGTCAACTTCGTTTCATGTCTGAAAATGGATTTGAGGTCATAGGTGTTTCTTCATCAGCTATTGCCCTTGAAATATTATAGGTTAAGCGCATGTTTTTTCCTCATTAATAGAGCATTAAGCCCAATCTTCGTTTCGTTTTCTTAAGAGAAAATAGCATCCTACTACCATTCCTAAGATGGGCAGCACCCACAACCAATCATCTAAAGGAGCCATCATCGCTTCAGAACCTTGATTTGTTTCATCGGAATCTTTCCCTTCTTGACACCACGAAGGTGGGTTGGGAGTACTACAAGCAGTGTGAGTAGAGTCATGCGACGGTCTCTCTTGAGGGGTTTGGTTAAAAAATCCGCCAGTCGAATATTCAGGCTCCTCAGACTTCGAAAAAAAGCTTTGTGCAAAACTGATTTGTACCGATAAAATAGGCGCCAAAAGGACCAAGAAAAACTTTTTATTGAAACTGTGGTTAAGGTTTGCTCTCTTTTTTTTAGACAGTTTTTTTTCAGAGGCTAACGCAGGCGTTGCCTTGTTTGATAGACAATACATAATAATGGGGGGATTATAGGTTTAAAATTTTGGTTTTAAAATATAGGTTTTAATTTTACATTTTTCGTTCCAATCATTCTCATAATTCTCTCTTTTGTTTAGGTACTTTCAAGTCAACGTTTTTTTGGTTGGTTATAAAATTTATATTAGGTTCTAATCACTTATCACTCAGCAAAGATCTACTATGAAACCCGCTCCAAATAAGGGGTGCAAATTTGTTCATTATTTTTGAATCAATAAATGATAATTGTCACTCTTGTCCGTACATGCGTTCTTCTTGTCAGTTTGTGCGTAGTCATGAACCGAAGGGAACCAACTCGTATTTGCTCGATGTGACGACGGCACACTCAGAATGAAATATATTCAACAAATACCAGACGTGACAATCAAGAAGTTTTAGAATTTATTAACCTCAAATACCAGGTTTTTCTTTATTTTTAACCTGATCAATCTATACGTTTTCTTCACTTACGCTTACTTCTTCAATTATAATAGAGATTGCGTGAGTTGATTTAAAGATTAAAAGATGAATAAAACCAAAATTATCAGAATAACCACCGTTCCGCAATCTTTAAAAACACTTTTAAAAGGTCAACTTCGTTTCATGTCTGAAAATGGTTTTGAGGTCATAGGTGTTTCTTCATCGGGCAAGGAATTGCGATTTTACCTTCGGTAATGGAATTTGCGAAAATTGAGGAAGCCTCTGTGGATGCCTTTGATAGTTTTGCGGAAAAAAAAGCAGGTGTTTTAAGCCGCTCCCATACAGGTTCGGCCATTGATATTTCTTCTTATCCTTTTCCTTTGAAGGTTTTGACTTTTTGGTTTCGTCCCCTGTTTTTCGATGTGCACAATGTCAATACTTTATTAGCTTCGGTTGAAAACTTGGTTATTCTTGTTCTTTTTATAAAAGCCATGATGTTAAAGCCTTTCAAGGCCTTCAAAGCCGCTCCCTTTGTCATCAAAGGATTGGTGATTTTTCTAATTGTGGGGACTTTGGCTTTTTCACAATCTTTGGGGAATCTGGGGATTATGATTCGGATGCGTAATATGTTTTTGCCAGGGATGATTATTTTTATTCTTTGGGTGTTTTCGTATCATTATCAAACGAGGAAAGCGAAGCGGTGAATTAAAAGGAATTTATAAGATTATTCAAATATCTCTCTATCTTTCATTTTTCTTAGCGAATAATAGGTAGTTATGAATTACAGAGTTTTCATCAAGTATTTTCCTTTTATCTTGGTGGTTTACCATTTGGTTTTTGCTTGGTTTGCTTATGATTATGTAAATCAAAACAATGGGGATGCGGTTCGTTATTGGTTTGTGGGTGTTGATCTTTCGCGGTCTTCTTGGTTTGATTTTTTATATCCAGGTACTTCTACGATTTACTTTTTGAATTATCCATTGGTGTACTACCTGAATTTATCTCCACTTTTGGGTTGTTTTCTTTACAGTGCTTGGAGTGGTTATGGGTTTTATCGGCTTGGGAATTTGGTGAAGCCTTATTTGGTTCGGTTCAATTTTTTCAGTGGGAGTTTGCTTTTGCTTTTGGTATTGCCCAATGCTCATTTTTGGAGTTCATTGATTGGGAAGGAAGCGATTCTCTTTTTGCCTATGGTTATTTTGGCCGAAGGGATTTATCGGGGAGGGTACTTAGGGCTTCCGATGATTTTGAGTTTTTTATTGATTGCTTGGATTCGTCCTCATTTGGCTTTTGTAGTATTGGTTGCATTTATGGTCGCGCTAATAGCGAAAGGCGAAATTTACCGCAAAATCAAAATGGGATTAATCATCGCAGGTACCATTTCCATTGCCGGATTATATTACCTGCTTGAAAAAATCACCAATGCCAAAGACGGATTACTCCCAAAAATACAAAGGCTTTATGAAGCACACAATCTAAAGCTAAAGGAAACTTCTGCCTATGTGCCATTGGAAGATTACGTGTATCCGTACAAGCTTTTTACCTTTTACTTCCGGCCGCTGCCTTTGGAGCGAAACGGGATGTATTACCAGATCATAGGTATTGAAAACCTGCTGTTCTTAGTATTATTTTTAGGAATGATTTACCTCTTAATCCGTCATTTCAAAAACCTGAACTGGACGGTTTTCCCCATCTTTTCAATACTATTCCTGATTTTGTATGGAACCATGTTGGCTTACGGATATGCCAACTTCGGGATGATCGTCAGAGCAAAGGCATTGGTACTACCAATAGTTTTCTTTTTGATGGTTTTTATTTTGGGAAAGAAGAACACCAAACCCGGATATTGATAGTTTTACTCCCAACCCCCAACCCACCAACTCTCCAACTCCCCAACCCTCCAACTCTTGAAAAACCCTCACCTACATTAAACTTTCCCCTTGCACACTTCAGACAGGTATTCATCATTGTGTTAATTTAGAAAGAAGGTAATGGGCGTTTCACACGTTTAGAAGAGGAGTGCGTCCGCGTGGAGCAGCACGACGAATCGGTGCCGTTGTGGCAATTAATTTGAACAATGCTCCGAATTTTAAATCCACACGGCAAAACGTTTTTAAACGCCTTGATTTTTTGTCACTTTTGTATCAAGACAAAAGTGAATAAGAATTTAACGCAAACTATCGGGAAGTGGAATTGATTTTCAGCAGGGGTAAAGTTTTGGGAGGTGAAATTGAGACAGGGCGCTTTATCCACATTTCCCTATTTAGCTCAGTATAAAAGAGCAATTGAGTACTCACGCCATTTCCAAATTAATCAATACTTTTGAAAAATAATTCCACAATGAACAAACCCAAACTCATCCGCATTACCACCATTCCACTGTCTTTGAGGGTATTACTCAAGGGGCAGTTGAGGTTTATGTCGGAACACTTTGAAGTAGTCGGTGTGAGTTCAGCGGGTTCCGATTTGGAAGAAGTTCATAAAAACGAAGGAATCAGGGTAGAAGCCATTGAAATGACCCGACAGATCACACCGGTTCAGGATTTGATTTCACTATGGAAACTGTACCGTTGGCTGAAAAATGAAAAACCCCAAATCGTTCATACCCATACACCCAAAGCCGGAATTATAGGAATGTTGGCCGCAAAGCTCGCCGGTGTACCTCATCGCTTGCATACCGTGGCAGGACTGCCGCTGATGGAATCGACAGGAATCAAGCGTACAATTTTGAATTTTGTAGAGAAAATGACTTATCGGGCTGCCACAAAAGTATATCCCAACTCAAAAGGACTGTATGACTTCATATTGGCCAACCATTACACCAAAGCTGCCAAACTAAAGGTAATAGGCGAGGGAAGTTCCAATGGAATTGACACTTCCTTTTTCAGTCCGGAAGTGGTTTCTGAAAAAGAAAACTTGGCACTAAAACAAAGTTTGGGAATCAAGCAAGACGATTTTGTATTCGTTTTCGTAGGACGTTTAGTAGGCGATAAGGGTATCAATGAATTGGTTTCTGCCTTCTCACAACTCAAAACTCAAAACTCACAACCCCCAACCCACAACCCCCAACTCAAAACTCACAACTCAAAACTCCTATTAGTCGGCCCCTTGGAAACAGCATTAGACCCGCTCAACCCGGAAACCTTAAGAGAAATCGAATCAAATCCCAATATTCTATCGGTAGGATTTCAAAAAGATGTGCGACCTTATTTTGCGATCAGTGATGCATTGGTTTTTCCAAGCTACCGCGAAGGTTTTCCAAATGTAGTTTTACAAGCCGGAGCCATGGGATTGCCGGCCATCGTTTCGGATATCAATGGTTGTAATGAAATCATTGTGGAAAATGAAAACGGCATTATCATTCCGCCTAAAAGCACCGTCGATCTCCAAAATGCGATGCGTAAATTATTGGCAAACAACGAGGTTTATACAAAGTTGGCTGGGAACGCTCGTCCTATGATTCTGTCCCGATATGAACAAATGGAAGTTTGGAAGGAGATTTTGGAGGAGTACAAGGCAATGATTTAAGCTGGCTGTTTTTTTAATTCACCTTCACATTTTACAGAAACGATTCTTTTCCTCTATTATAGGGCAATTACCTCAATCTTATACCAATTCCCAACAAAAAATCCTGCAAGGTTTGACCGTACAGGATTCATTTTATTTCATTATTTCAGGAGAATTAAATCGCCTTGAAATTAACCTTCATTTTCATCGGTTGTCCTTCAACGGTCATATCGAGATTCATGGTTCCGTCTTTGGTCAGACCATTGTTTCTGTCGAGTTTGTAATTGCCGTCAAATCCCCCGATTTTATTTCCTGCATCATCCTGAATGTCACCCGTCGTCCCGATGATGATGTCACTTACAGTCACTTTTTCAAGTTTCATATTCATTTTCATGATGCCGGCACCTTCAAGGGGTCGTTCTGCTGACCAGGAATCACCTTCTCCAACCGGTTCTTCCGGCATTGGAATGGACATGGAACCCATATCGCCCATTTGTTGCGAACCCATATTTCCCGGCA
The DNA here is from genome assembly GCA_023388015.1 of Bacteroidota bacterium. Classification (GTDB taxonomy): domain Bacteria; phylum Bacteroidota; class Bacteroidia; order Flavobacteriales; family Weeksellaceae; genus Moheibacter. The sequence continues at coordinate 365 of JAEWHB010000225.1, read as the reverse complement.
GTTGGAATTCTGAAATTTTACCGCGTTCGTTCATTTTCATTACAATCGGTTTCGTGAAAAATTCTTTCATCTGCTCGTGAAGAATTGCACCCATTCCGGTATGTTCAGAGGCCTGAGAATCATAACTCATTTCCATTCCGCCGGCATTCATATCCAGTTTTATAGAATTATATTTCAATTCGTAATCATAAACATCAGCTTCTTTTCCGCTTACTTTCATATCCATATTGGCCGTCAGGTTCATACTTAAAGTCTGTGCGCCTTGTGAATTCATATTCATCGTCATAAGCGTCTTTTGGGTATCGCCTACTTTGGGTTTCAGCCGAATCAAAACTTTTTCGCCCGTGGCGGAACTTACCGATTCG
>JAEWHB010000108.1 GCA_023388015.1 Bacteroidota bacterium | reverse complement strand
CCAAGGCGACCATCATTTGTTTTTCCTCGATGGCGATTTGTCTTGTGGCGGTTCATTTCACGGCGGAGATTGAGTCGATGGCTTATGTGATGGCCTTTGTAACGGGCGTGATTTCATTTTCGGCCGGCTCACCTATTCAGATGATGCTCATCCGTGATGCCAAAGGCGCAGAAACTTTTGCCGCTTCGGCCGGACAAGCCAGTTTCAATATGGGAAATACGCTGGGTGCTTATTTCGGAGGAATTCCGATTACGATGGGATTTGCTTACGATACCCCGGTTCTGGTCGGCGTGGGAATGGCGGCGATTGGCGTAATGTTGACGGTTGCTTTTTTGAAAACTCAGAGTAAGTAATTATTTTTTCGAAATTTCATATTGAGAATTCCCATTTCGGGAACTTTGCGTATATTTGTCAAAATCTACAGCAATTGCGTGTAATTTCAAAAAAAATACTCAGAGAGTTTTGGATAATCCATGCTGATGTGGAACAGGCTCTAAAATCCTGGTACAAGGAGGCGGAAGATGCAAATTGGAAAAATCTAAATCAATTAAAGGAAGTTTATCCAAGTGCAAGTATTTTAGAGAATAATCGAGTTTGTTTTAATATCAAAGGAAATAAATATAGACTAATAGTTCGGATCAATTTTGATTACCAAATGATGTGGATTCGTTTTATAGGAACCCATTCAGAATATGACAAAATCAATGCTAATACCATATAAAATGATGTTAAAACCCATAAAAACAGAAAAAGATTACAACCAAGCTTTGGAGCGTTTAGAAGAAATTTTTGATGCAAAAAAAGGAAGTTCTGAAGGCGATGAGTTGGAAGTTTTAGGAATATTAATTGATTTATATGAAAAAGAGAATTTCCCAATTAATCTTCCTGACCCAATTGAAGCCATTAAATTTCGGATGGAACAATTAAACTATAACCAAAAGGATTTGGCTGAAATCATTGGTTTAAAAAGTCGTGTTAGTGAAATTTTAAACCGAAAAAGAAAACTATCATTGGAAATGATTCGAAATTTGAACGAAAAATTAAATATCCCTTCCGATGTCTTGATTCAATCCTATTAACCTGAGTTTGATTATAAAAACAAAGTCAAAATTAATAAAAGCATTTGGATGCAAGGCGTATTTTCAAAGGGATAGCGGGCTATCTCGTGAAAATACAACGTAGCAGACGGGTGCTTTTATTAACAGTAAAAGAATAAACCGCTTTTATGCAGCAATCTGTTTCGGTTTTTCTTTCCACAATATGCCCGATATTGTGCTCAAAAAAAATCTCACATCTCACTATCTAAAAGCGTTTTGACAAAGTTTGAATAACCGAATTCAGGTTATTAAAAAAACCTCCAAAATTTCTTCCGGAGGCTTATACAATATACTTTTTACAGTTTTACATTATACAACTACATCAAAGCATCGTCGTTGGACAAACGAATTCTGTTTTCGGAAAAACATCGGAAGTTTTAATTTTTCCAAATCCGCCTTCCACATTGATTAAATTTTTATACCCTTTTGATTTGGCAATTGAAGCAAAAATCACCGATCGATATCCGCCTGCGCAATGCACAAAATAAGTTTTATCTGCATCGGCTTCGTGCAGGTTTTGGTGAATATAATCAACCGGTAAATTCTGAGCAGATGCTATGTGTTCGCTGTCAAATTCTCCCGCGCGACGCACGTCCAGAATGTCGATTTCCGGATTGGATTTGTATTGATTTTCAAATTCATTTATGTCAATGCTTTCCAAGGTATCCACCGGATTTCCGGCATTTTTCCAAGCCTCAAAACTTCCGTTCAAATAACCCAAAACATTGTCGTATCCGATTCTTGAAAGCCTTGTGATCACTTCTTCTTCTCTGCCCGGTTCGGCAATAAAAATGATTTTCTGGTTGATGTCTTCAATCACCGTTCCCACCCAAGGTGCAAAATCGCCTTGTACACCGATGAAATAGGAATTCGGGACAAATCCTTTTACGAAATCATTTTGATGGCGCGTATCCAAAACCAATACATTGGACTCGTTGGAAAGCGTTTCAAATTCCTTTACCGAAAGCGGTTTCAGATTTTTCTTCAAAACTTCGTTAAATCCGGTAAATTCCTTTCGGTTCATCACGGCATTATTCGGAAAATAAGCCGGTGAAGCAGTCAATCCAGTGGTTAATTCTTCGATAAATTCTTCTTTCGTTAGTTCAGGATTAAGTGCATAATTCACTTTTTTCTGATTTCCCAAAGTATCAAAAGTTTCTTTGCTCATATTTTTTCCGCAAGCTGAACCCGCACCATGCCCCGGATAAACGATGATGTCGTCTGCCAATGGCATGATTTTATTTCGAAGCGAATCAAACATATGACCCGCCAATTTATCCTGCGTCAAGTCTGAAAATACGCGTTGTGCCAAATCGGGACGTCCTACATCACCGATGAACAAAGTATCTCCGGAAAACAGCGCCGCTTCCTTTCCGTTTTCGTCACGAAGCAGAAAACAAGAAGATTCCATGGTATGCCCGGGCGTGTGCAATAATTCGAATGAAATTTTCCCAACTTTGAAAATTTCGCCATCTTTTCCTTGATGGAAATCAAAATCGGCTTCAGAAGTCGGTCCGTAAACGATGGTTGCACCGGATTTTTTCGCCAAATCCAAATGACCTGAAACAAAATCAGCATGAAAATGGGTTTCAAAAATATATTTGATTTTCGCACCGTTTTTTTCAGCGA
>JAEWHB010000065.1 GCA_023388015.1 Bacteroidota bacterium | reverse complement strand
CGATTTTGGTAAAATCATTTCTGAAAAAACAAGGAATTGATGTGGACAAAGTGGAAACTTCAAACGCGCATTGATTTATTTTAATCCGAATTATTTCGGCAAATAATTTGATGGAGAAGCGTAGTTTTGTTGAAATTACGTAAATATGCGATATACACTTGGCCTGATTTTTTTGGCGCTTTCGTTTTGGGGAATGGCTCAGGTCGGGAGCATCAATATCAATGTTTACGATGAATTTACCCAACAACCCTTGGAAGCTATGGTTTCGGTTTCAGGCGAGGAAAGATTTTTTACCGGTCAGGGAAATGTTCAGATCGATAGTTTACAACAAGGAAATTACAGCTTCGAAATTTCTGTAGTAGGATATTTGCCGGGTTATCTGGACGATATTACCATCGTTCCCAATCAAAATATTTCGTATTCCATAGGATTGTATTCGATTTCCGAAGAATTGGAAGAAGCTGTCATAACGCGCCAAACTTATAAAACCACAGCCGAAAGTCCGCTTTCTCTGAGAAGTATTTCCAGTGAAGAAATTCAGAAGAATGCAGGTTCCAACCGTGATGTTTCCAAAGCCATTCTGAGTTTTCCGGGCGTGGGTTCAACAGCGACTTTCCGAAATGATTTATTCATACGAGGAGGAAGTTCGGGAGAAAATAAATTTTATGTGGATGGAATTGAAGTTCCGGTCATCAATCACTTTCAAACACAGGGTGCAAGCGGCGGACCAAGAGGAATTCTGACTGTGGATTTCATTCAGGATGTTGATTTTTACAGTGGCGCTTTTCCTGCACGTAGAAACGGCGTTTTATCTTCTCTTTTTGAATTTAATCTCAAACAAGCGCGCAAAGATAAACTCGGATTTAAAGGGATCATCGGACTGGATGATTTACAACTGATGATGGACGGCCCTTTGAGCAAAGACCAAAGCTGGACGGGATTGTTTTCGGTTCGCAAATCGAATTTGCAATTATTGTTCAGTGCGATCGGACTTCCGTTTTTGCCTTCTTATTATGATGCGAATTTTAAGGTTTCCAAAAAATTCAATACCGGCGATGAATTGTATTTCATCGGAATTGCAGCCATTGATCAGTTTGAATTTAACGAAGACGCCGAACCGACGCTGAGCAATTTGACTTTGATTGAAAGATTGCCCAAATCGCCGCAATGGAATTATACGTTTGGTGCGGGCTATAAACGGTTGACCGACAACGGAAACTGGCTTTTTACCTATAGTCAAAATATGCTGGACAATCGCGCGGAAAAGTATTATCGGAACATCGAAACGCCCGAAAATCTTTTATTGGATTATCATTCGCGGGAATTTGAAAGTAAAATCAGAGCAGACCGAAATCTGAATTTAGGGAAATTCAAAGTTTCTTATGGAGCGAATGTCAATTTTGCCAATTATAAAAATGATTCGCGAATTCAGTCGGTAAGTCAGAACAATGTGGATTTTGATGAACTCGATGTCAATATGGATTTGTTTCAGTATGGTGCTTATTTTCAGGCGGCCAGAAGTTTTTTCAGTCAAATACTTCAACTTTCATTGGGTATGCGAATGGACGCCACGGATTATTCGGGAAAAACCAATAATCCATTGGAACAATTCTCACCCCGATTTTCATTGAACTATAAATTTGCTCCGAGATTTGCTTTTAATTTCAATGCAGGAATTTACCATCAACTGCCGGCTTATACAGCTTTGGGTTATGTGGAAAATGAAGATTTTGTGAACCGCCCGAATTTGAAATACACCCGGAATTCACATTTGGTGGGAGGAATTGAATACAAGGGAAAATCAAATTTGAGAATTACACTTGAAGCTTATTATAAAAAATACAAAAATTATCCTTTTTCACTTCGAAATCAAATCAGTCTTGCCAATGTGGGAGGAGATTTTGGTGTAGTGGGCAATGAACCTTTGGATGCGAGAGGAAAGGGGGAAACCTATGGAATGGAAGTTTTAATTCAAAAGCGGACGACCAATAACTTTTATGGAATTGCGGCATATACTTTTGGGTATTCAAAATTCAGCGATGCCGATGAAAATCTGCTTCCCTCTTCCTGGGACAGTCGTCATATTCTGACACTTTCAGTGGGGAAATATTTCAACCGAAATTGGAACATAGGTTCTCGTTTCCGTTTGCAAAGTGGATTGCCTGAAACACCTTATGATTTGGGAAGAAGTTCGCTCGTCAATATCTGGACGATTTCAAATGGTCCGGTTCAGAATTATGAAGAATTGAATTCATTGCGTGGAAATCTGGCGCATCAATTGGACATTCGGGTGGAGAAAAAATGGGCGTTTGCCAAATGGCAGTTGACGGCTTATCTGGATGTGGTAAATGTATATGGTTCCAACAGTCCAAGTGCTTTGCCGGTGGTCAATCTTCAGCGTGATGACAGTAATAACGGAATTATTTTAAACCCCGAAGCGCCGGTCGATCAGCAACGCTATTTGTTGGAAATAGGAGAGCAGGACAGAAGTACAGTTTTGCCTTATTTCGGATTGATTTTCGAATTTTAATTTCGTAGGTATTTCTTGATTTTGGTTTTGCATTTGGGACAGAAATCTGTGACTTTATCCACTGTTGAAACTTTTCCGTTTGCATCAGTCATTAAACAGCTATCAGAATTTTCACAATGCGGAAGCCCAAGTGTATGACCGAATTCATGGAATACAACTTTTTTAAGACGTTCTTTTTTATGCTCTTCCGATTTTGCATTCCTGAAAGTTCTGTAGGTTGAAATCACACAGGACTTCCCCGGTCGAAAGGCAAGCCCCATTATGCCCCAGTCTTCATATTCCCCAGAGGTGGTGGAAATGTCTTTATCTGTAATTCCAATTACTTTTTCTGTGTTATAATTATCTCTTAAATAGCGAATTAACTTATCAGCCCGATATCGGTTTCGCGGTTCGTAATAAGCCTCTTGGGGTAGTTCGGCTTTTATTGTATAAATTGAGTCAATGTAAAATTGCTCTTTCAAAGAACTTTTAAGCTCAGTTAAATTTTTATCAACTGATGGATTGAAACTAACAATAGTCAGTTCCACCGATGAATTTGATTTTGAACAAAATTGAAATACAAATGCTGTAATTATAAAAAATGAGAATTTCAGATATTTTTTCACAGATTATTTTTACATTTATTCTACAAAAATTAAAATTAATCAAAACACACAAATTATGAAACGAAACTTAACTTTTTTGTCCGTTTGTTTCATGTTGGCTTTTTCGGGTCTGAGCGCACAGCAATCACCCCTAGAAGGTAACGCGAGAAAATGGATTAGCGACAATTCCCGGGAATTGGGGCTGAAACAGCATCATGAATTGGATTTAAGATTGACTCGAAATGGGCATTCTGGTGAAACTTTGCGTTTTCAACAAATGATTTCGGGCGTTCCGGTTTTTCAGTCAGAAGTGGTTGTGCATTTTAATAATAATGGTGCCGTGACTTATACTTCTGAAAGTTTGCAAAAAAATGCTTCCAATATTTCAGTTATTCCGGCGATTTCGTCCGAAACAGCGATTAGCAGAGCGAAGGCAGAGATGAATCTTCAAGGCGAAATCATGTTTGAAGAAAATAAATTGTTTGTATGGCAAACCGAAGATGATCAAACTAAATTGGTTTATAGAGTAGTATTAAATTCATTTGAAACCCCGGGAAGCTGGGAAGCAATGGTTGACGCTGCTTCAGGAAATGTTTTAAGGGTTCAGGACATAGCTTTTTATTACAGGCATGATCACGACCATGGAGATCCTCAACATGATGATACTGCAAAGTCCGTGGCCAGCACTGTGGAAGCGGGAACGGGGTATATTTTCAATCCGGATCCACTTTCTTATACAGGTTCAACCTATGGCGGGCAATATGTAGACGGTAATGACGCGACGAATGCCGCGCTTGATGCAGCTCGTCAGTTGGTAACGATTCCGGAACTTGAACTAGCCGGCGGAATGTACAAATTAAAAGGTACTTATGTAGAAATCAAAGAGTTGGAGGCTCCTGCCACAGGGTTGTTTACACAAGCTTCTCCTGATTTTTTATTTAACCGAAACGAACAAGGATTTGAAGCGGTAAACGCTTACTGGCATATTGACAATATGCAGCGTTATGTAAATGAAACTTTGGGAATAGAATGTCTGCCTATGACCAATGGCGGTGTTGTTTGGTTTGATCCGCATGGACTAGGGGGGGCTGATAATTCCTATTATTCAAACGGACGTTTGGTTTTTGGAGAAGGATGTGTTGATGATGCAGAAGACGCAGACGTTGTGATTCATGAACTCGGGCATGGCGTTCACGACTGGATTACCGGTGGTTCTTTATCTCAAGTGCAAGGTTTGAGTGAAGGTTCAGGTGACTATTGGGGACAATCTTACAGCAGAAGTCTTGGACAATGGGAACCAAGTGATCCACAATACCAGTGGTTTTTTAACTGGGATGGTCACAATACCTGCTGGGGAGGAAGAACAACAGGTTACGGAGGAACTTATCCGCCACCGGCAGGAACTTCTATTCACACTGCAGGTCAGATTTGGGCAACTTCTCTCATGAGAATTTGGGATCGAATCGGTAGAGAAAAGACAGACCGTGCATTTTTGGAAGGTTTGGCTATGACAAATGCTTCAACAAATCAACAAAATGCAGCCAGAGCGGTTAGACAAGCAGCCTTGGATATGGTAGGTCAGTTCGGATTTACATGTGATGATGTTGCTATTATTACTGAAGAATTCACCACAACAGGCTACGTTTTACTGGATTATGAATGTGAAGACGTAATGGGTGTCAATGACATTCTAAATGGAAAAATCGCACAGGTTTATCCAAATCCTGTTTCAGACAAGCTGAACATTGTGATGGATTTCAAAAAAGCAGAAACGGTGATGGTGTATGATATGACCGGTAAAAAAGTGATGGAATCACAAATTGGTTCAAATAAAAATTACATCAACGTTTCTCATCTGCCAAAAGGTGTTTATGTGTTGATGATCAAAGGAACGAATTTCACACACAAATTTGTGAAAGAATAAGTTTCTTTAAAATTTAAATATAAAATCCGGTCACTAAGGTTCTCGAAGTGATCGGATTTTTTATAGCAATTAGTAACTA
>JAEWHB010000052.1 GCA_023388015.1 Bacteroidota bacterium | reverse complement strand
GCCTGCAAAAGTATAAAGTTTAATGTTTAAAGTTCAATGTTCGGGGTTAATTATTAGTTTTGTTTTAAATTCATTTTGATTTGCGAATCAACCGGAAACAATTTCAAACCAAAAATTTCAAAGGCGTACTATCCTTGCTTGCGGGAAATACGATTTCCAAAGTCATCGTGACGATTGGAGGAATGATTTTGGCGAATTATTACGGGCCGGAGAGTTATGGTTTCTACAATGTGTTCATAAGTTATGTTTTGATCTTACCTGTCTTGTCTGGATTACGACTGGACAACATCATGATTTTGCAAAGAGGAAGCAGAGAAGTTCGGAATCTTTTCAGCGGAATTGTGGTTATTTCATTTTTACTGACTTTCCTGCTGGTTACGGTAATGGCAATCCTAAAACTGCTGAATGTTTTTTCGTTTCAGATGTCTTATTTCTTGCTGTTCCTTACGGGACTTGGAGCGGTTCTGACAGCTTGGAATCTGACACAGAACAATATGTTTACGAAGTACAAACTTTTTAAACAGATTTCTACTGCATTTGTGATTTCTTCGGTTTTTTCGGTTGTGTTTCAAGCAATTTTTTATTTCGTCGGACTAACGGACAACGGTTTGATTTATGGATGGATTGTAGGTTTGATTGCATCTTTTCTTTATAATTTGAGGGTTTCCAAAGGTCAAATTATAAAAGTAGATGTTCCCATGTTCAGACAAAGCGTAAAAGAACATATTGAAATTGTCAAATTCACTTATCCATCTGATTCACTGAACGCTATTGCCAACAACATTCTCCCGATTTTGGTAATTTTCTATTTTACATCGGCAGAAGTCGGTTTGTATGGCATGGCTTTCAAAATCCTCTCGGTTCCGCTGGTTTTATTGTCGGCTTCAGTTTCTCGGGTTTATTTCCAGAAAGCGGTTTCGCTGAATCACAACAATAAGAAAAATTTAGAAAAACTTACTTACAAAGTGATTTTGTCCAATGTCGCTATCATTTTTGCGTTTGTTATTTTCATCAATACATTGGGTATTTATCTTTTGGATTTATTTTTAAAAGACAGTTGGGACGGTGTAGGCAGTTTTATACTTGCTTTGTCGTTCTGGATTCTGGCGAGAAGTGCGATGAACCCGATTGCGCCTTTGGTTGTGGTGCTCAAAAAAAACCATTATTCACTTATCTTCAATATCTACTTATTATTGGTCAATTTCATTGGGATTTATTTTGGGGTGATGAAAAATGATTTTCTATATTGCGTGTGGATTTTTTCGATTCTTTCGGGAATTGGGTATTTGGTTTTACTGGGAACTATTTTAAATAAATTAAGATTAGATGTCAAAGCATAAGAAAATTAGTTTAAAAAGAAAGCTGGATTTCTTTTTGTTTGGCTGGATTGTAAATTGGGCATATCCCCAATATTATCGACCCAAATACACCTATTCAAAATTTCATAAATTATTTTTCTACTATGTGATTCCGCAAAAAATATTGGGAATCAATCGTAGAGCGCAATGGCCGGTTCATTTTACTTCGATTGTAAGAAGTCCGGAAAAAATTCAAAAAGGAATCCTCTGCGATCCGGGTGACAACATCGGGGTTTACATTCAGGCGATGAATGGAATCATCATGGGAAACAATGTTGGCATCAGTCCGGGATGTAAGATTATTTCAGCGAATCATAACAACGGCAATCATTCGACTCATGATGCTGCACCACCCATCATCATGGGAGATAATGTTTTTATTTATGCCAATTCTGTGGTTTTGCCTGGCGTGAAAATCGGCGACAATGTCATCATTGGAGCGGGTTCTGTGGTTACGCATGACATTCCATCGAATTCAATTGCAGTTGGGAATCCTTGTAAAGTGATCAAAGAAAATACGCCTTATTTGGAGAAATTTGAAAATCTTGAGTTCAACCGAAATATTCCGGAGAAGTATAAAGATTTTTTCAATTCCTATTGAGTTTATTCTCTCAAAATCTTTGCTTTTCTGTGTTTTTCAAAATTTTTATATTCCCGTCCGTGCGCATCCACGATTTTACCTTTTCCTTTGAAAATGATTTTTGAATTTTTGTTCAATTTCACAAAAGATTGTGGCGGTAAAATAATAGAATCTGAAATGGTCAAAGTCACATTGGGTGCCAATTCAAAATTATGATAAAATCTGCGTGGTTGGTCCCAGTTTGTATTTTCATTTAGTTTCCACAAAGCCCCATAAGCCGATTCAGGCGTCACGAACTGCATCAAATTGGTGCGGGTCAGGTTCCAGTGAATTTTCTTTATTTCTGTGGGTGGTAGCCAGTTTCGAGAAGAATTCCTTTGAGACATTAAACTATAATCACATTTATTTGCGCCATGATGTTCATTGGAATGCGATAAACCCAAACTGTGCCCAAATTCGTGCGCAGCTCCTTTTGCGTCCCCTACGTGCCAGCCTCGGGTTTCCTTCCAATCCGTTTTGTATTCGATTGGCGCTTGGTATTTGTGCATCAAATATTTTAAATACCGATTGGGTTGATGGGTCTGAGAGCTTCGGGTCAGGTCCCGTTCGGTCGGGAATTGAGAAGCTGCATTTCCGGATAGGTTATAATTTTTTGATTTATTTCTCTCCAATTCATCAAATCTTTTTCCGTTTGTGGTGAAGTAAACATTGATCCCTTTGGGCGTGTTGGGATCATTTGAAATAGAATCATTTAAAGGTGAAATGTACCATTTTTCAGTTGGACTAAAACCTGCAAAGTTTTTATTATCGGCATCTCCGCCCGTGTTGGTATAATCCCAAGCAAAGGAATTCACCACTTTTAATATATTGAAATCAAATCGAATTTTGGTGTCTGCAATAAAATCTGTGCCTTTGTAGCAACCGGTCAGGTCAGCGGGTTTTGAGAAATTTGAATAAACATAATTTACACGTTCTAAATAGTCGTTTAGCAAAGATTTCTGTTCTGGATCGTTTAGGTCGAAATTGCCTTTCCCATCTGCTCTGTATAATAAAACGATGTTTGTGCGAATTTCTAAAGGTTGATAATATGGTTCTAATGGATAGCTATAATACTCAGGTTCTTTTTTTTCTTGTCCTATGAGAACATAAAAACTAAAAATGAATAAAATTATGGAGAGTTTTTTCATATCAAATATGTCTAACTATTTCTTTGCCAATAACTACTTTCAATTGGTAAGTTAGCAATTTTTTAAAAAAATACGTTGCTGGATCTCCCAAATTCCTTTCCATAGAAATTCTTTGCAGGTTTCTTTTGCATTCATCGCTTTTGATTCCGGCTGTACCAAAGCTAAGTCGGCAAATTTTTGAATTAAATATGCTTGCAAAAAACTCAGTCTTTACGCCAAAATCCGTGAAAGGGAATGCGAAGATTCTATAATCAAGCTTGAGTTTGTCGATTACTTCCTCCACGCTTTCTTTTGTTTGTTCGATCTGCTTTTCCAGAGAAATCAACTCATACAAAGGATGATCCACCGAATGTCCTCCAAAATAAAATCCCTGATTTTTAAGCTCCTCGATTTCTTCCCAATTCATATAAGGTTTTTCTTCTTCTAAAAACTCTTGGAAATCAATGTTCAATTCTTTGGCGAGCTCATCAATTTTATCAGAATCATAATAAGATAGTTTTAATAAATGATTTTGCGAAGTTCGAAATTCGAAATTCGAAGTTCGCATAGCGTTAATCATCAAACTTACTTTGTAGCGATAAAACAAAGCTTGGTTTCCGACAAATCCAGTGTTGAGAAAAAAAGCAGCCGGAATTTTTCTACGTTTCAAAATCGGAGCAATGACCGTATAGCATTCCCGAAGTCCATCATCAAAGCTGAGAAAGAAAGATGGTTTTTCAGGTTCCGTTCCGTTTTTGATGTGATCCATCAATGCCTCCAAACTCAAGGGAAGAAAATGTTTTTGCAAAAAATCCAATTCCTCCTCAAATTGAGCAATGCGTTTAATCGGATAAAGGTGTTTTACGTGCGGACAATCTTCATCGGAAACGATGTGATAGAAAGGAAAAATTATCTTTTTTCCACTCCATTGGATTAATTTATTTAAAGCCCATTTCTTCATACAAAAACAGAATCACCGTCACCCAAATATATCGCTTTCTCTGCCAATTCGGGATAAGTTTTCACAAGCTCTTTGCCTGCAAAATATTTTTTCATCCAATCTTTGGAATAAATATGCTTTCCTTTTTTCGATAGCTTTTCTATCAATCGGCTATCCGTAGTTAATAAGCAATCCATTTTTTCTTTGGAAACTTCCCCTAATAAATACGCTGAAAAGGCTTCGATTTCCATCAAAGAATCTGCAAATAAATAGTGTACTTTCAAGGTGCCATTTCGTGCCGAATACATCAAAAAACCTTTTATCTGTTGATTTTCTCGGATGAGTTTCAGTTTTTTATAGAACTGTTTAGAAGTACTTGTAAAATGGTATTTCTTGTCCCATGGTTCATCTTTTTCGCTTTGCACTACCCAAGGATATTTCAAAATCCAATTCAGCTCTTCCGTATTTCTCTTCAACAATGAATCCGAATTATGTTGGCTTATAAACCCCTTCAATTCATCGTTTAACTCCGCATTTTCAAAATGGTTTTGAATGGCTTTTTTTTGTGGTTTTAAGTTCAAAATAAAATTTCCCATTCCATCCGTAAGCTTCAATAAAGCTTCAGTTCTCCTAAAAAAATTGGATTTGGCAGGTAAAATTTTCGCAAGAGAAAACCGGTAATAAAATCTCTTTCCTGTCAAGTCTTTTAATAAAACAAACTTATCATTTCCTTCCATCAACTTCTGTGAGTTCGCGCCCAAATTGGTTGAGAGAATTTTCCCGTTATAATCAGAATAAACCTCATTCAGAAGCTTGCTTGCCAACCCTTTTCTCCGAAAATCCTCATGCACCCAAACGCCACTAAGCCAAGCAAAATTGACAAGTTCACCATTCGTTTTCTTGAATTTATCTTGAAGAACGCTTCGATAGGAAATCAGTTTCCCGTCGAGATAACCCAAATACAAAACAGGGAGATTTTCGACTTTATTTGGATTATGAAAATAGGAATTGACTCTTTTCAGTGAAATAGGCAAGTGTTCATAATCGGATTGCACAATAGATTTCCAAAACTCAGCTAAGTCGTTGACGTATATTTTTTGGATTTTCAATTCCATCTATTTGAAATTTGAAAAATAGGTATAATCATTGGGCGTTCCGCCAAATCCTTTGAAAAAATAATTCAATTGAGGGATGGTTGATCCTTCGAAGTCCAAAAGTAGATTTTGACCTGCATAGGTTTTGATGATTTCATTTAAAATTCCCGTTGGTGCTCCTATTTTCTTTCCTTCCTCATTCGCTGCCGAATTAATATAAATAATCCTATTTTCTGATTTTATAAATGCGCCAAATGCAACCAATTCTTTCTCGGAATCAATATTAAAACAATCCAAAGCCTCCTTTGAATGCAGACCATTCAATAGCTTAGTTAAATAAGTTTCAGAAAAAGGCGTCGCGCTATTAAGGGTTTTGAAGTCAATCAATTCATCAGAATCATAGCGTCTCTCAACAATTTCTCCCGACTTCACAAACTGTTTGAGATTCCATTTAGTCGATTTAGAAAACCCTTTGTAAATCTCTTCGTAAGGCCGGTTTAAATCTAAAACGAAATTGGTTCTTATTTCTCCTTCGGGACTAAATCTCTCCGTATTTTCTTCGTTGAAATGATACGCCCGGACTCTGTATTTATGAAGTTTCTTTTCGAATTCAAGGAAAAGTTCTTCCGAAATTTCTTCTTTGTAAAAAACACCCAACTGCTGACAATAAATCGGTTGCAATACAAATTTAATCCCAAATTTATATTGCAAAGGAATCGGCATGATTACCTCATAATCACCAAACACCAAGCACTCCCATTTTTCCTCGGTCAAAATATCCAAATACCAATGCTCGGCATAAATCCTATAATTCAAAGCATCATTTAAGGCTTTCGAATATTTATCTACATCTAAATCTTTGCGTTTTATTTTTTGGAGTTTGAGCACGGCACAAAAGTAATGAATTCTGAGCAGCCCTAACAGGTTTTGAACCCCTGTTAGGGCTAAAGAAATAATTATAACAAACTTTCCATCACTTTCTCCCAACCTTCCCAATGCTCGCGGAAATTGGAATTATGAAAAAGCACAACCATTTCTCCGTTGACTTTTTCGATTTCCGATTTTAAGCTCTGAACCTCCGCAATCGATTCTTCTACCGATAATTTCATATAGTTGCGCAACGTCACATCCATCGCACAAAAAGGATGAATTTTCAAATCAGTTCGGGATTCTGCTTGTAAATCGTACCAATAAAAAGGCGTGCAAGTTCCCGCACGAAATCCGGTTTCATCGGCATAAGCCATCGAGTAATCTTCCTGAATTCCGTTCTGAATCAGATTTCGATAAGTTTCAGGAAAACGAAGCATGATATAATGTTGTCTGGATTTCTTGATTTTCTGATCAAGGACCTTTTCCAATCTTCCGATTTCCATTTTCAGTTTTTCAGGCCGCGAATTGGAAGTGTAGGAAGGATGAATTCCTGATTCCGCCCACTGCGAAACTTCTCTTATTTTCTGTGCAAAATCCAAATTCCCAACCGGATTATTTTTATCGAATTTTCCATAATCGGCCATTAGCCAGAAAAAAATCATCTTTATTTTATGGTCATTCCGAAGAATGAAGGAATCCATCCATTTTTTAAATACTTCAAACGTATCAAAAGGATCCTCTTCTCGGTTCGAAATGATTTTTCTTCGCTTCGCTAATTCCTGAAAATCAAACTTTACGAAATCTTTCAGAAAAGCGCCATAGGTTCGCTTGAAACCTTTGTTCCGATATTTCCAAACCTGATCGACATCGCAGGTTAAAACCAGTTCAAATTCCCTTTTTTTAAATTCCAGTTGCGGATGTTTCGATTTCAATTCTTTCTGAAACTCCAAAATCCAATTGTCCACAAAGGGCGTTTTATACACTTTTCCTTTGCCGGAAATCCGACCGTGTAAATCTCGTTCCTGTGGTAAATATTCTTCGTATCGGCTCAACGCAAAAAACAGTTTCCCAACCGGATTTAATGCTTCAAATTTCACCGAACCAAAAATCCCGGATTCCTGCATAAATTCATCGGATTTCAAATGAATTTCATCGGATAATCGAGCATTTGAATAATTAATTTTAGGCAAATCCGATGCTTCAAAAAACTGGACATTGCTCGTTAATTCGAAATCAAATCCCGAAAATTCCCACAATACAAAATCAAAAATATACTGAACACGTGGGGTTATTTTCTCGGTATAAATCAGGATTTTCTGCATTTAAAAGTTTGATGTTTAAAGTTTAGGGTTCAAAGTTAATTGTATTTGACACGACAGTAGAAAGTTTTCTATTCTCTATTCTCTTTATTCTTTGCTCTATTCTCTATGTTCTATTCTCTATGTTCTATCTCACAATTTCCCTTCATCGGCGAAGCTAAAGTACGATTTCTGATTTAAAATCAGGTGGTCGAGCAGTTCGATGTCCAGCGTTCGGGCTGCCGTCTTGACTTTTTCGGTTAAGGTATTATCGACCCGACTGGGATTGAGCGTCCCGGAAGGATGATTGTGCGCCAATATGATACCGGTGGCGTATTCTTCCAATGCAATTTTCATGATAATCCGAACATCTACCGCCACGTAACTAATGCCACCACGACCGATAAGTTCTTTTTTCACCACAAAATTTCCTTGATTTAGGAACAAAACCCAGAATTCTTCCACGTTTAAATCGCCAATGATGTTTTGCATAACGGCAAAAATATCGCGGCTTCGGGAAATTTTAGGTTTTTCGGGCAGTTCTTGCATGGCTTTTCGTCGCCCAATTTCAAGTGCGGTAATGATGCTAATGGCTTTGGCTTCACCAATTCCTTTAAATTTGCACAAATCTTTGATGCTGAGTCGTGAAAGATTGTTCCAATTGTTATCGACCGAATTCAGAATTCGTTTGGCAAGTTCCACCGCCGACTCATCTCGGGAGCCACTTCCCATAATGATGGCTAAAAGTTCCGAATCGGAAAGCACACGCTCTCCTTTCAGCGAAAGTTTTTCACGCGGACGGTCATCCTCCGCCCAGTTTTTAATGGATTTTTGTTGGTAGGTCATTTTTTTAGGTTTTGGCTTGCCTAAAGTTAGATAATTATTTCTAAAAAAAATTATTTGCTAATCAGAGCATTTTTCTTCCATTCAATCAGTCCTTTTACCGCTAAAATGGTGAACACCAAATACTGAATGGACGAAATCGCATAGCCTTTGTACAACAATAAGGGAATCATAACTAAATCACCAATGATCCAAAAAATCCAGTTGTCCACTTTTTGTTTGGCCATCATCCACATACCGATTAAGAAAATTCCGGTCAGGGAAGCATCGATATAATCCACTGCGGTGTAAAAGAAACCTAGTTCATGATCAAGCGAAAAATTAAATCCGCTGTCAATCAACGGACGATAATAATAAACCGCCAGTATGAATAAAAAAGTGAAAACAAATAATCCGGCTGCTTTTACATAATCTTGTTGAGAAGCCCAGTAAACTTGTACATGCACATGGTCTTCTTCCGTATTTTTTCGCCAAAGAATCCATCCGTAAACGCTCATAATCGTATAGTAGAAATTAATCAAACTTTCTCCGTACAAGCCCCAATTAAAATACAAATAGATATACAAAAACGTAGAAACAATGCCGGTGGGATATACCCAAATGTTTCGTTTCATGGAAAAGAAAACACTGGCAATTCCCAAAAATGCCGCAATGCATTCCAGGATGATTTGAAAGTTTTCGTAGGTTGTATAGGGTTCTATGAGGTAAT
>JAEWHB010000004.1 GCA_023388015.1 Bacteroidota bacterium | reverse complement strand
TTTACACGTCGGATTTGTTCATCGTATTCGAGCGTTACACGATCCGATAATTTCTCAATCGAAGTATTCAAATATTCAGCAGTCCCAATTAGCGACATCCAAAGAAGAATGATTAAAAATTCGGTTTGGGAAATTTCCATCCAGATTGAAAACAGAAAAGTAAGGACGGCAACGCCCAACCAAATTTGAACGTTTCGTTCCGTTCGAAGTGCATAAAACAATCCGTTTACGGCAAATCTGATGGAACGGAGGTAGCGGAACATCAGGAAGGTTTTTTGTACAAAAACGGGTCTTCTTCGTCAGATTCAATTCCCAAAGCTTCATATACATATTTAAATGTAGAAAGCAAAGTCGGTTTTCCATCCATAATGGCAACATCGTGTTCGAAATGCGCCGACGGCTGATTGTCGCGTGTTGTCACTGTCCATCCGTCTTTATGAAAACGAACTTTATCGGTCCCCATATTGATCATAGGTTCGATTGCCAAAACGATTCCTTCTTTCAGCACTTTCCCAGAACCTCTTCTTCCGTAATTCGGAACTTGCGGATCTTCATGCATTTCTCTTCCCACACCATGACCGACCAGTTCTTTCACCACTCCATAACCTTCCTTTTCGCAATAAGTTTGGATGGCGTGGCCAATATCGCCCACACGATTTCCGGGTAAAACTTGTTCAATTCCTTTGTACAAAGATTCTTTGGTAATTCGGAGTAATTTTTTGATATCATCGGCTACTTCGCCCACTTCAAATGTATAAGCATGATCACCCACAAAACCGTTCATATAAACACCACAATCCACCGAAAGGATGTCGCCGTCCTTCAAAATATCGCCATTTGGAAATCCGTGAACGACTTGTTCATTGGGCGAAATACAAAGCGAATAAGGAAATCCGCCATAACCCAAAAATGCTGGTTCGCCCCCATGATCTTTGATGAAATCATGTGCTAATTTGTCGAGATCAATCGACTTTATACCGGGTTTGATTTCCTTTGCCAGCATTCCCAAAGTTTTGGAAACTAGCTGGGCAGATTGGTACATCAATTCCAGTTCTTCTTTGTTTTTTAAATGAATCATAACCCGAAAAATCCTCTTTTTTTCTTTTTTCTTTCTTTTACTTTTCCGTGCTCGCCAATGGAAAATTCAATTCGCTTATTGATGATTTGCACGATTTCGCCCCAACCTGGAAATCCGCCCAAATTCCGGTCGTCAATGAAAACATCTGCATGAATTTTACGGCTTTGGGTAGTTCCGTCAAAAATTTCCTCTTCAAAACTGGAATTGACTGCATAAAACTCAATTCCGTTTTCACGACAAAATTCCACGGCTTCTTCCAATGCTTTTCCGTGACGATAAGTCCAAAGCACCAAACGGTGACCTTGCATCTGGAGTTGTTTTAGCGATTCAAAAGCAAAAAGCATCGGTTTCCCGATTCTCGGATAGGCATCTTCTACAATTGTGCCGTCAAAATCTACCGCAATTATGTAACTTTTCATCTTTTCTGATGCTTTTTTGAATCGTGCGCAAAGGTAAGAAATTAATTGCTAAGCAATATGTTTCCTGTCATTTCGGGCGGGATCGGTATCTCCATTAACTTCAAAATAGTGGGGGCAATATCGCCCAGTTTTCCATTTTTCAATCCGAATTTTTGTTCTTTTTGAACCAAAATAAACGGAACCAAATTCGTGCTGTGCTGGGTGTTGGGTGAGCCATCTGGATTGGCCATCACATCGGCATTTCCATGATCGGCCAAAATGAGCACCGTATAATCATTTTCCAATGCTGTTTTCACAATGGACTCCGTACATTGATCCACGGTTTCAGCTGCTTTTACTGCGGCATGAAAAACACCTGTATGCCCGACCATATCTGTATTGGCAAAATTCAGACAGATAAAATCAGCGGTTTGATTTTGTATTTCAGGAATGATGTTTTTCGTGATTTCAAATGCCGACATTTCGGGTTTCAAATCATAGGTAGGTACATCTTTCGGAGAAGGACATAAAATTCTTTTTTCTCCTTCGAAATTTTTCTCGCGCCCCCCCGAAAAGAAGAAAGTCACATGCGGATATTTCTCTGTTTCAGCGATTCGGATTTGGGTTTTTCCGTTTTTTTCCAGGACTTCGCCCAGCGTCATTGGGATTTCATTTTCGTCATAAACAACCTGAACGCCTTTGAATGTTTTGTCGTAATTAGTTAGTGTGATGTACCGAAGGGAAAGTTTTTCCATTCCGAATTCCGGAAAATCGGTTTGGGTCAGAACTTCGGTGATTTCGCGTCCGCGATCCGTTCGGAAATTGAAATTAATTACCACATCGCCTTCTTCAATCAGTCCGTTTTTGTCAATGATTATCGGATGCAGGAATTCATCCGTAATTCCGTCTTCATAAGATTCCTGAATCGCTTGAATGGGATTGATGACAGTTTTGCCTTTTCCCTTAACCAATAAATCATACGCCAGTTTGACTCTTTCCCAACGTTTGTCTCGATCCATGGAATAATACCTTCCGATGATAGAGGCCAGTTTCCCGGTTGTATGGGTCATTTGTTCCTGAAGATCCTGAATGAATCCTTTTCCACTGTGCGGATCGCAATCCCGACCGTCTGTAAAGGCATGAACATAGACATTTTCGGTCAAACCGTATGCGTGTGCAGCTTCCAAAAGTCCGAAAAGGTGATTGATGTGCGAATGAACGCCGCCGTTGGAAGTCAGTCCGATGAAATGAACTTTTTTATTGTTGTCGCGTGCGAACTGAAACTGTGAATTCAAAACATTTTCTTTCAGAAAAGATTTGTCCTGAACCGCCATATTGATCCGAACCAAATTTTGATACACCACGCGTCCGGCACCTAAATTCATGTGTCCGACTTCGGAGTTTCCCATTTGCCCTTCGGGAAGTCCTACATCAAGTCCGTAAGTAATCAGTTTAGCATTTGGATAATTAATTAAACAACTGTCAATAAAAGGAGTATTGGCTTTTGCGATTGCTGAAACATTTGGATCAGGATTGATTCCCCATCCGTCCAGAATCATTAGCATAACTTTTTGACTCATTTTTTATTATTTGAAAATTTGAAGAATTGAAAAATGATGATTATCCTTCTTCTCTCCATTTTTTTGTTATAGAATTGTAAATTTTAGACTCAAAACCTACTGCATACCAAACCTCAAATTCATTATCAGAGATTCTTATGTAATGAGCTTTTGAGTCTTCAGTTTCGATTAGGTTAATTTCTGATAGGTTCTTTGGTAAATGCCCATTTTCTTGTTTAAAGTTTTCGAGTTTCAGAATGATTTCGTTTGCATAATCTTCTCTTTCGCAAAATTCACCACAACAAGAAGTCATAAAGAATGAAATAATTAAAAAGATAAATATGAACTTGTAATTACCTATTTTCAAATCTGCAAATTGGCTCATTTTCAAATTAATTCGCAATATCATTAATGAATTTAATTCTCATTAATCTCAATTCTTCCTCATCATAATCATCTCCGAATTCTTTAAGCAAATTGGACATGGAGTCGTTTTCTGCTTCCATCAGGAAATCGTGAATTTCTTCTTGTTGGTCTTCATCTAGAATATCATTTATATAATAGGTAATATCCAGTTTGGTACCTTGGTAAACGATACTTTCCATTTCAGACAATAAATCGTCCATGGATAAACTTTTGGCACCTGCCATATCTTCCAAATCCAGCTTTCGGTCTACACTCTGTATGATGTAAACCTTAAAACTTGACTTATCTGCCACACCTTTGAAAACCATTTCGTCGGGACGTACAATGTCATTTTCCTCGACGTAGTTTGCGATGAATTCAACAAAAGGCTTCCCGAATTTATTGGCTTTCCCTTCACCCACACCAAAAACATTGGTAAGTTCTTTAATGGTGGTCGGATATTGCATGGTCATATCGTCCAGACTTGGATCCTGGAAAACTGCAAAGGGTGGAATTCCGTGTTGTTTGGCGAGTTTTCTACGTAAATCTTTCAGATGCTTCAGTAGCGTATCGTCAAAAGCAGCCGGTACTTGCTGAGCCGGTTCTGAAGATGTTTCTGATAATAATTTTTTAAGATCGACATCTTCTGCAATCAGAAATTCTTGTGGGTTTTCGATGAAATCTTTTGCTTTGTTTTTTAATTTAATTGTACCGTAAGTTTCAATTTCTTTTTCGAGAAAATCTCTGACTATTAATTGTCTGACGATACTTTTCCAATAATAATCTTCATGTTCTTTTCCTTTCCCAAAGAAATCTTCTAATTGTAAGTTATAAGATTTGGTAATGGAACTTTCTTTACCCATCAGCACATTTACAATATCGTTCAGTCTGAGCATTTCTTTGGTTCGCTGAACGACTTCCAATGCAAGTTTTGCATCGTCCCGTACGTCAATCATCTTTTTGGGATTGCGCATATTGTCATCCATATTGGCGCCTAAACCATTGATTTCGTCAAATTCTTCTCCGAAATAATGCAGAAGGAATTTTCTTCGCGACATGGACGTTTCGGCGTAAGCAACCACTTCACTCAAAAGCTGCAATCCTACTTCACGCTCTGCAACTGGTTTTGCCGCAAGGAATTTTTCCAGTTTTTCAATGTCTTTGTAATCGTAAAACGCGAGGCAATATCCTTCGCCACCGTCACGTCCTGCACGTCCGGTTTCCTGATAATAGCTTTCCAAACTTTTTGGAATATCATAATGAACCACAAACCGAACATCGGGTTTATCGATTCCCATTCCAAAGGCAATGGTCGCCACCACTACATCTGCTTCTTCCATCAAAAACATATCCTGATGGCGTGAACGGGTTTTTGTGTCGAGCCCTGCGTGATAAGGAATGGCTTTGACTCCATTTACTTGCAGCAATTGCGCGAAATCCTCCACTTTTTTCCGACTCAGACAATACACAACACCTGATTTTCCGGCATATTGGTGAATGAATTTCACGATTTCTTTGTCCTGATTGATTTTCGGACGAACTTCATAAAATAAATTCGGACGGTTAAAAGATGCTTTGAAAACTTTTGCGTTCAACATACCTAAAGTTTTCTGAATATCTTCCTGAACTTTTGGTGTTGCAGTCGCAGTTAGTGCAATCACGGGTGCGTCCCCGATTTTATTGATGATATGTTTAAGGTTTCGGTATTCCGGGCGGAAATCATGTCCCCATTCAGAAATACAATGCGCTTCGTCAATGGCGAAAAATGAAATTTTCACCGTTTTGAAAAAATCGGTGTATTCATCTTTGGTAAGGGATTCCGGCGCGACATACAGCATTTTTGTAGTGCCGTTTCGTATATCGTCCATCACCTTTTTGGTCTGGGTTTTATTGAGAGACGAATTCAATACATGCGCTACGTCGTTGTCCGAAGAAATACCTCGCACTGCATCTACTTGATTTTTCATTAAAGCAATCAAAGGGGAAACAATGATTGCGACTCCTTCAGAAATAAGTGCAGGTAATTGGTAACAAAGAGATTTTCCACCTCCGGTTGGCATTAACACAAACACATCCTCTCCTTCAAGAAGGTTTTTTATGATCTCTTCCTGCTCACCTTTAAATTGGCTGAAGCCAAAATATTTTTTTAAATGGGAAGATAATTCTGTTGAACTACTCATCTTAACAAAAAGACTATTTATAAATTTTTTCTACTTTTCAAAGTTCCTATATTTGACCATTCAATTCAAAAGAATTGAAAAACCAGTTTTTTATGGTCGAATGACCTAAGATACAAATAAAAATATTACAGGCAAAATCTTTTGGATTTGAAAAATCAAGACATAATTGAAACAGCCAAAGTAGTTTTCTTAGACGAAATTACTGAACTTTCACATATTGCCCAAAATTTGTCAGATGAGTTTGCTCAGTCCGTCAAAATTATTAATGAGGTAAAAGGAAAAGTAGTAGTTGTGGGCATTGGGAAAAGCGCCCATATTGCCAATAAAATGGTCGCTACTTTTAATTCCACAGGAACCAAAAGTCAGTTTTTGCATGCAGCAGAAGCCATACATGGTGATTTGGGGTTGTTGGACAAAGATGACGTGGTAATTTGTGTTTCCAAAAGTGGAAATAGTCAGGAAATTAAAGATCTGGCACCGATTCTGAAAAAAACTGCTGCGGCATTGATCGCCATGACCGGAAATATAGAATCGGATTTGGCTAAACATGCCGATGTAATTCTGAATTTAACGATTAGTCGGGAAGCTTGTCCCAACAATCTTGCTCCAACTTCCAGCACGACAGCACAACTGGTAATGGGAGATGCACTTGCAGTGGCGCTTATGAAAATGAAAAATTTTACAAGTGAGAATTTTGCACAATTTCATCCGGGAGGAGCTCTGGGGAAAAGGCTTTTGTGGAGTGTGGAAGATGTGATGGATACCTATCAGCGACCGTTTGTAAATCCGGATTCTTCGGTTTATGAAGTAATTGATTCACTTACTTCTGGGCGAAATGGTATCACGGTGGTTTTGGATGACGAAAGAATTCTGGGTGTGATTACGGACGGAGACTTGCGTAGAATGCTTCAGAAACACAAAGAATACCAGCATCTGACGGCAATTGATATGCTGACGGCCAATCCCAAAATGGTTTACAAAGACGAAAAGGCGGTAGATGCTTTCTATAAATTAAGAGATTATAACATCGGTCAGTTGTTGGTAATTGACCGGAATCAAAAATATTTCGGGATTTTGGATCTACATGCTTTAATCAAACACGGAATAGAAGCATAATGGCAGAACAAGAAGAAAGAGAGATGTCCTTTTTGGGGCATATTTTTGAGTTAAGAGGGCATTTAATAAGATCTTTTATTGCCATCTTGGTAGGAGCGGTTTTGTGTGCTGTTTTTTGGAATTATATTACCGATAATTTCATAATGGCGCCCTTGAAATCTGATTTTTTCACCTATCAGGCGTTGAACTCATTGGCTGAATCAATCGGTTTAAGTCCGATTTATGCGGAATCGTTTAATTATACAAAAGAACTTAAAAACCTGGATCCGTCGGGGCAGATAACTTCGCAGATTTATACGATTTTACTTTGCGGATTAATTGTCGCAGTTCCCTATGTGGTTTGGGAAATCTGGCGGTTCATTAAACCTGGATTAACTGATAATGAGAAAAAACATGCCAACGGAACTGTTTTGGCTGTCACGCTTTTTTTCCTGATTGGAATTCTTTTCAGTTATTTTTTCATGTTGCCTTTTTCGGTTCAGTTTCTTTACACGTATAATCCGTTTGGAATTTCAAACGAATGGCGTTTGTCCGGTTATACGTCCATGTTTGTTCAGACCTTATTAGGCATGGGGCTTGTGTTTCTATTTCCGATATTTGCTTATTTCTTGGCGAAAGTAGGGGTTCTGACACCGCATTTTCTTAAAACCTACCGCAAACATGCTTTGGTGGTAATCCTAGTCATAGCCGCAGTGATTACACCTTCCGATGTGATGAGTATGTTGATTGCCGCTTTTCCTTTGATTCTGCTTTACGAATTAAGTATATACATAACAAAATACGTTTTCAATAAACAAATCAAACAAGAAAAGCGTGATTTAA
>JAEWHB010000240.1 GCA_023388015.1 Bacteroidota bacterium | reverse complement strand
TGCCTGTTGGGCATAGGTAAATCCGGCAATTAATAAGAAAATTACAAGAAAATTAATTCTTATTGAAATTGACGGTGTAGGTTGCAGTGTTGTTTTTTTCATCCCAAACTTTTAATTCTAATTGATGTTTTCCGTTGGCGATTCCTTCTTTGTTTAAATCAATGGTCAGAGATTTTGTTTTCTGGTCATAATTTGTCAGAATCCATTTTCCGTTCACATAAGCCGCAAAATCTTCAATTCCTGACTCCGAGTCGCTTATGGTAAAACGGATTACTCCTTTGGAGCCCGTAAATGTACTATTTTCTTTGATATTAACGGGATTTATTGAAGGTTTCGTATTGTCGATCCCCACAGAAAAAACACCGAAATCCCGAGTTTCGCCTACCACTTTTCCGTTTCGGTATTCGGCTGTAATAAATTCTTTTCTCCAGGCGCCACGGTACTGGTATTCACGAATGATAACCCCTTTATCGAGCTGAGCCGTAGGAACACCCACCGGTTCGAGGGCAATCGTATAATATTGATGAACCGGAATATTCCAGTCGTGAACCCAATGTTTGCCGTTATCTGATTTTCTGTACTTAAAATTCAAATCTTCGTAAATAATTCCTTTGGGCATTGAAATTTCAATTCCTTCTGCTTTGAAATAATTTTCTTTGTTCCAATTAAATACGATTGCGTTTTCATCGACCGGTTTTTCGACCGGAGGCGTTTTTCCCGCAATTTTGAATTTGGATTCTCTTTTATTGCCCGCATAATCCCGAACTTCAATTCTGATGTCATAGGTTTTTCCTTCTTCCAGATTGATGATGCCGTTATTCTGAACATTGGAATACATCTGAATCGGGTCGCCGTCTTTTCGGAACAACTGATAAACCCAACTGTTGTTTTTCATTCGGTCTTCATAATCCACAAGACAATTAATGGCGCGCGTCCAATCGAAATTCAGTCTTTCAGCGGTATAAGTATAATAAGGTTGTTCGTCAACGAAAACATTGATTTGAAAAATTCCGTTCATATTTTCAGCGCCGTTGTGTTTGTCGTAGGCTTTGATGCCCAGTCCGACTTTTCCCGAAGCGGAAACCGTGGTTCCCGAAGAAACAACCTGACGAGAAGTTTTGCCGTTCACATTTCCGTTGATCGGATAAATATAAGTGCCGTTGATCATCGGCGCGCTGGTGTCGGGAATGTCAAATCCGAATAAAAAAGGATTAAGCGGTTCTTCGGTTTTGGTATCACGAATTTCAAAATGAAGGTGCGGACCACCTGAGCCACCGGAATTCCCGGAAAGTGCAATGATGTCGTCTTTTGAAACTTTTAATTCATTTTTTTTGGGATAAATCTCCACAGCAAATGTTTCATTTTTATACTGATAATCCCTTACGTAAGCTTCGATTTCAGAATTGAATTTCTGCAAATGCGCATAAACGGTGGTGTAACCGTTTGGGTGGTCAATGTAAAGCGCATTTCCGTATCCGCGTGCTGAAACATTGATCCGGGAAATGTATCCTTCGCCTACAGCGTAAATATTGTAACCTTCTTTCTGATTGGTTTTGATGTCAATTCCGCTATGGAAATGATTGTTACGGAGTTCGGCAAAATTCCCCGAAAGGTAATTGGTAATTCCGAGCGGATTGCGAAATTCACCTTTTGGATATTCGACTTTGGGAGTGTTTTGTTTAGGCAAGTCTTGGGCGCAAGCGCTAAAAAAAATTAAACCACACAACAAGGCATTTAACTTCTTCATTCAGATTAAATTTTGAACAAAAATATAAATTTAAAGTAAAGTAAATTTCCGGAGAGGCTAAAATTAAAGTCCAATTCACTTTTAAACTAATGTAAAAAAAGTTACCTTTGCGTTAAATAAGTTAGGACAAAAGTTCTCTTATCAAATGAATCAAAATGAATCAAATTTCATAAAACTTGAACAAAAGCTCTATCAATTGGTAGGTGCTTATAAAGATATTAAAAAAGAAAAAGAGTCGCTGGAAGAAGAAGTAGGAGCATTGAAAGAAAACCTGAAATTATCACGTTCAGAAGTATTAAAATTAAAAGATGATAATGACAGGTTAAAAGTAGCAAATGCGATGCTGGGAGATGAAGAACACAGAAGATTGATGAAACTCAGGGTAAACAAACTTATAAAAGAACTGGATGTTTGCATTGCCCAAGTTAAAAACGAAAAAGGATGAGTACGCTGAAGGTGAAGATAAATATAGCAGGAAGACAGTATCCTTTGTCAATCAATGCAGAAGAGGAAGAAGCGGTACGAAATGCCGGAAAAGAAATTAATAAACTGATTCAGGAATTTGAGGAACGCTATGCAGTGACCGATAAACAGGACGCTATCTCAATGGTAGCACTCCAGATGGCTTCCAAATATAATTTGATAAAACAAGCCGGCTCAGGAAATGATGCTGAAATGAATGATAAGTTGGCTCAATTAACAGAATTCATAGATAAAGAATTGGATAAAATACAATAGAAAGACGCTCAGCTGCTTAAATGCAGTAAAAATATTATCCCACATTAGTTCTAACATTTTGGTAAACTCAACACTAGTTTTGTTACCGGGTGAAAGTTGTCCGGAAAGCGGGCCGCAACAACGAAAGTTGTTCAAATTTATTTGACAGCGGATTCTTGACTGGCGAAATAGCCCAAATCCTGTTTTTCAGGAGTTTACTCAAAACTTACTTTAACTAATGTGGGATTTTTTTATGACTTAAAATTGATATAAAATGGATACTACAACTATAATTGTTGGAATTGTAGCGCTTGCAATCGGAGCAGCTATAAGCTATTTTTTAGCTAAAAAATCAGTAGATAAAGAAAACCAGATTTTGGTGGACAATGCCAAAAGAAAGGCTGATGAATTGATTAATGATGCGGAAAAAGAAGGAGAAGCAATCAAAAAAGAGAAAATTTTTCAAGCCAAAGAAAAATTCCTCGAACTGAAATCAGCTCACGAAGAAGCAATTAACCAAAGAGAGAGAAAATTTGCAGAATCTGAATCCAGAATCAAAGAAAGAGAAGAAAAACTGAAAATTGATTTGTCTGAACTGCAAAGACAAAGAGATTTGTTGAAAAACGAATCAAGTAACCTTCAGTCACGTCAGGATAAACTCAACCTGAGACAGAAGGAAGTTGATACAATGCATAAAAAGCAGGTGGAGGTTTTGGAAAAAGTGGCAAATTATACGGCAGATGAAGCCAAAGCCGAATTGATGGAAACCCTCAAGGAAGAGGCAAGAAGTAAAGCGCAGTCACATATCCAGGAAATAATGACCGAAGCTGAACTTAATGCTAAAAATGAAGCGAGAAAAATCATCATTCAGTCTATTCAGAGAATCGGTACTGAACAAGCGGTAGAAAATGCAGTTTCTGTTTTCAATATTGAATCAGACGAAGTAAAAGGTAGAATCATCGGGCGTGAAGGACGTAACATTCGTGCTATCGAAGCGGCTACGGGCGTCGAGGTCATTGTGGATGATACGCCGGAAGCGATTATTCTTTCGTGCTTTGACCCGGTTCGTCGTGAAATCGCAAGATTGTCGCTACATAGATTGGTAACCGACGGACGAATTCATCCGGCGAGAATTGAAGAAGTGGTAGCCAAAACTACCAAACAAATTGAAGATGAAATACTCGAAGTAGGTAAAAAAACAATATTGGATTTAGGAATCCACGGCTTGCACAAGGATATGGTGAAAATTGTCGGGCGAATGAAATACCGCTCTTCTTACGGACAAAACCTATTGCAGCACTCACGTGAAGTGGCACATCTTGCCGGAACTTTGGCAGCTGAGCTTGGTTTAAATCCAAAATTGGCCAAACGCGCAGGACTTCTGCACGACATCGGGAAAGTTCCCGATCAGGAATCAGAATTGCCACACGCGATCCTTGGAATGCAATGGGCTGAGAAATATGGTGAGCATCCCGACGTTATCAATGCGATTGGAGCGCACCACGATGAGATTGAAATGACTTCTTTGATTTCACCGATTGTTCAAGTTGCAGACGCCATCAGCGGTGCAAGGCCGGGCGCCAGAAGACAGGTTGTGGAATCATATATTCAACGTTTGAAAGACCTTGAAACTACCGCTTTGAGTTTTGACGGAGTAGAGAAAGCTTTTGCGATTCAGGCGGGACGTGAATTACGTGTAATGGTGGAAAGTGATAAAGTCGATGATGCAAAAGCTTCGGAACTTTCTTTCCTGATCACCGACAAAATTCAAAACGAATTGACTTATCCGGGCCAAGTTCGAGTGACTGTAATTCGAGAAACACGCGCTGTAAACGTAGCCAGATAAACAAGAAAAACTTATTCACAATCCCGGACACTGAAGTACTCGAAGTGTCCGGGATTTTTTTATGATGAAAGTCAGCTTGTAATGCTTTGCTGTAAAAGTTTTAGCCGATTTTTCGTCAAAATTCCAATAAAAACTTTCTGTTTCAATGAGTTGATTTTCAATTATTTAATTCCGTGTTGATAACCTTTTGATTACTTTTTGCCAAACACTATGGTTTCATAATTTGTATATTATAATTTTGAAAATACCAAAGTGCCCTAAGCAAAATTAGTTAAGGTTTTGAATGTGAAGAGATTCGGTTTTTGATAACTGAATCCATAAGTTCGACACTTCAATTTTGAAAGCGATTTGGAAAAAGAGTAGGTTTAAATTAACACTAAAATTTGTTTGCCTTATGTCTATATTTGACAGAAGAATCAATTACAAGCCGTTTGAATATCCCGGCATTTTTCAGTTTACAGACGCGATCAACAAATCTTTTTGGGTGCACAGTGAAGTTGACTTTACAGCCGATACCCAGGATTTTCATTCCCACTTGAATGCTACGGAAAGGACTGCTATCAAAAACAGTTTGCTTGCCATTGCGCAAATCGAAGTTGCTGTTAAAACCTTTTGGGGAGATATATATGAACATTTCCCTAAACCTGAATTCAATGGACTGGGCGCAACATTTGCCGAATGTGAATTCCGTCATTCAGAAGCCTATTCAAGACTTCTTGAGGTTTTGGGGTATAATGATGAATTTGAAAAATTATTGGACGTGCCGGTTATCCGTGAGCGAATTGATTATCTGTCGGCAGCGCTGAAAGATGCCCGTTCGCAGGATCGTAAGAAATATGTGGTATCCCTGATTTTGTTTTCGATTCTAATTGAAAACGTCTCACTGTTCAGTCAGTTTGCGATTATTTTGTCCTTTACCAAATTCAAAGGATATATGAAAAACGTAAGCAACATCATTGCCTGGACCTCGATTGACGAACAAATTCATGCCAACGCCGGAATTTATATCGTAAACAAAATCCGTGAAGAATTCCCTGATTTCTTTGACGAAGAAACTACTGGGTATATTCGCGAAACCGTTGAGCATTCAATTGAAATTGAAGGAAAAATATTGGACTGGATTTTCAGTGAAGGCGAAATTGAAACAGTGAAAAAAGAAGACTTGCTGAATTTTATGAAATTCAGAGTGGATGACAGCATGAAAAAAATCGGATTAAAAACGATTTATGACGTTACCGACGAATATTTCAAACCGATGGCATGGTTTGAAGAAGAAGTTTTTGCCAACAGTATGGATGATTTCTTTGCGAAACGTCCCACTGATTATACCAAACATGACAAACCTATCACAGCAAACGATTTATTCTAAATAATTTACTAAATAGCAAGAAATATGGAAGCAAACAACAACGAACTCCCTATACAAACGTCATTGCAACCCGAGATGATGGAAAAACTCTGGTGGAAAAATGAAGAAAGTGAACAAATCCTCAACCGGGGATACCTTTTGAAAGGTGAAACAGTTGAAGGAGCAATTGAGCGTGTAGCAACTGCAGCTGCCAAACGTTTGTATAAACCCGAGCTGATCGAACCTTTCATGGAAATGATCGAACGCGGGTGGATGAGTTTGAGTTCTCCAATTTGGGCCAATATGGGAACCCAAAGAGGATTGCCTATTTCATGTTTCAATGTTTTTATTCCGGACAGTATCGAGGGAATTACCCACAAACTGGGTGAAGTAATCATGCAGACAAAAATCGGGGGAGGAACTTCCGGTTATTTCGGTTCGCTAAGAGAGCGTGGAAGTGCCGTAACCGACAACGGAAAAAGTAGTGGAGCCGTAAGTTTTATGAAGTTGTTTGATACGGCGATGGACACCATTTCACAGGGAGGCGTGAGAAGAGGTGCTTTTGCTGCCTATCTTGATATTGACCATGCCGATATTGAAGAATTCCTGAAAATTAAAAACATTGGTAACCCCATCCAAAACCTTTTCACAGGTGTTTGTGTGCCGGATTATTGGATGCAGGAAATGATTGACGGAGACGCGGAAAAACGTCAGATTTGGGCGAAGGTTTTGGAAAGTCGCCAGCAAAAAGGTTTGCCATATATTTTCTTCTCAGACAATATTAACCGCAACAAACCGCAGGTTTACAAAGACCTGAATATGCGAATTAATGGAAGTAATCTTTGCTCGGAAATCATGCTTCCTTCAAGCGAAGATGAGTCTTTCATTTGTTGTTTGTCTTCCATGAACTTAGAATTATATGACGAATGGAAAGATACCGAAGCAGTCAAACTGGCCATCTTCTTCTTGGATGCGGTTCTTCAGGAATTTATTGAAAAGACAGAAGGAAATCATTATTTAGCTGCTGCCAACCGTTTTGCCAAACGTCACCGTGCGCTTGGATTGGGGGTTTTGGGCTGGCATTCATATTTGCAAAAAAATATGATTCCATTCGAAGGATTGGAAGCGAAAATGTTAACGTCTGAAATCTTTAAAAACATCAAAGAAAAAGCTGACAAAGCAACTCAGGATTTGGCAAGAATTTATGGCGAGCCGGAATTATTGAAAGAATACGGCATCAGAAATACAACCACAATGGCCATTGCGCCGACGACTTCTTCTTCGGCAATCTTAGGTCAGACTTCGCCCGGAATTGAGCCTTTTGCTTCTAACTATTACAAAGCCGGATTGTCCAAAGGGAACTTTATGCGCAAGAACAAATACTTGGCGAAACTTCTGGAAGAAAAAGGTATGGACAATGAAGATACCTGGAGAAACATCATGCTGAACCAAGGAAGCGTACAAGGACTTAATGGACTGACCGATCATGAAAAAGCAGTCTTTAAAACATTCCGTGAGATCAGTCAATTGGAAATTATTCAGCAGGCCTCCATCCGTCAGAAATTTGTAGATCAGGCACAAAGTCTGAACTTAAATATACCGTCTGAATTGCCAATTAAAGATGTAAATAACCTGATGATTGAAGCTTGGAAATTGGGCGTAAAAACATTGTACTATCAGCGCAGCCAAAGTGTATCAAAAGAAATGGTAACCAATTTGGTTTCCTGCAGTAGCTGCGAGTCATAAAACCTCCATATTGAATCAAAAGGCCGTAATTTCAAAACGTTACGGCCTTTTCTATTGTAAGAAGTTCAGGTTGGAATAGTTTTTGCTCAATTAGCTCTCCATAAGCGAATCGGAAACATTCACGGATGAAAAAGGGTATTTTTATATTTACTTTACTATCAATTTTTTCCTGTAATACTTTGAATCAAGAAAGTGTTCTTTATTCGAACTCAATGAGTTTGGTTGAAGGAAGTCCGCTCATCAATGATTATGGAAAGACTGTGTTGGAGCGGTTTGATGCACCTTTGGGATACAGTAGAGTGGCTGTTTCATCCAATACTTTTGGGGACTATCTTCGAACCTTATCTTTAAAACCTGAAGGAACACTTGTTCAGTTTTACAACGGAAAAACAAAACCTAACAACAATGTTTATGTCTCTGTTGTGGACATGCCGATTTCCGACAAAAATCTTCAAACCTCTACCGATTCAGTAATGCGACTGATTTCTGAATATTTATTCCAGATCAATGATTACG
Organism: Bacteroidota bacterium; assembly: GCA_023388015.1. GTDB lineage: Bacteria > Bacteroidota > Bacteroidia > Flavobacteriales > Weeksellaceae > Moheibacter. The sequence continues at coordinate 3,830 of JAEWHB010000240.1, read as the reverse complement.
ACAAAATATTTTTTCATGCCAACAAAGAAAAATTAAGCTTTATTGATTTTGCACAAGGTGATTTTTCTCGCAGAAAGTTTGATCAGTATATGGACTTCGTAATGGAAAGAGTGTCAACACCTAGTTTTTGTGACGATTTGAAATCCATCAACCTTGACGACATCAAAGTAGGTGATATTTTTGTCCAAAATACCCAGCCCAACGGACATGCAGTGATAGTAGTTGATTTGGTGCAAAACATACAAGGAGAAAAATTATTTTTATTGGCACAAGGATTCCAACCTGCACAAGAAATCCAAATACTGGCCAATCCCAACCGTGAAGACCTGAGCCCGTGGTACCAATTAAAGGAAGGTGAACTACTAACACCTGAATGGCGTTTTATGACTTCTGATCTCATGCGATTTAAGTTTTTACAAGAATAATTTCTTCTAAGCCTATTCGGCATTCTTGTCGATTTTTAAGCAGATTCTGAATTCTTCCCAAATTATTTCAGTAAATTTGAATTAAATTTAATCAAAATGAAAAATCTGGTTTTTTGTTTTGGATTTTTGCTGTTTGCAATTTCCTGTAATAACTCCAAAGTTGCCACTTCAGACACAGAAAAGATGAACGAATTCGAAGTTTTATATCAGTCAGAATATGGTGGAAGCGGTAAGGAAAAAACAGAAATTTTTACTACACCAGACAGTTTCGCCCAAATGTGGAATGGAACAATCAATGCAATTTCTAATTCAACCGATGTTCCGGAAGTAAATTTCTCTACCAAAATGGTCGTGGCACAACACTTTAGAAGTCAAAACAGCGGAGGAACTACTTATGAAATTAAATCCATAAAACAGTCCGGAAATAAAACCGAAATTTTTTACAGTGCAACACCACCCGATGGGATGGCGACTATGGCAATAACGAACCCTATGATGATAGTGGTAATTGACAAAGTTCCAAATCCCGTAGTGGAATTTAAAACACAAAACTAACAACACGAGAAGACATGCAAAAGATTTATTTGGATAACGCAGCTACCACCCCTATGCACGCGGAAGTCATTGATGAAATGGCCGATTGTATGAAGAATATTTACGGAAATCCTTCCTCCACTCACGTGTTCGGACGCGAAGCCAAAGCCAGAATGGAAATTTCTCGGAAAAAAATTGCGGAAGCTCTGAATGTTTCACCTTCTGAAATTGTTTTTACTTCTTGCGGAACAGAATCCAACAATCTTATCATACGCTCCTGTGTTGATTATCTGGGTGTTACACGGATTATTACTTCTGATCTTGAGCACAAATGTGTAAAAGAAACCACCGCAGAAATGGGCGAATGCCGCAAAGTTGAAATTGTCAAAGTAAATACCGACAAAAATGGTTCGATTGATTATGAAGATTTTGCAGAGAAATTAAAATCGTCCGACAAAAAAACGCTCGTGACACTGATGCACGCCAATAATGAAATTGGGAACTTACTGGACGTTCAGCGAATTCAGGAATTATGCGAAGAAACAGGCGCTTTGTTTCATACAGACACGGTTCAGACTTTGGGACATTATCCGATGAATCTTACTGAACTTAAAGTTGATTTCGCGTCTTGCAGCGCACATAAATTGCATGGTCCCAAAGGAATAGGTTTTGCGTTCATCAAAAAATCAACAGGATTGCGTCCGCAAATTACAGGTGGTGGACAAGAACGTGGATTACGTTCAGGAACTGAAAATGTTTATGGAGTTGTAGGTTTGTCCAAAGCATTTGAAATGGCCATTCAGGATCTGGATAAACATAAAATTCATATTGAAGAATTAAAAAAATATACCATTGAACAGCTTCGCGAAAATATTCCCGGCGTTGAATTCAACGGCTTCTCTGCCAATCTTGATCAAAGTTTATATACCGTATTGAACATTCGACTTCCGTTTAAAGATACCTTGATTGGATTTGAACTCGAACTGAAAGGAATTGCGGTTTCGCAGGGAAGTGCGTGTAGTTCTGGGGCTTCAAAAGTTTCGGCCGTGATTGAATCCATTCTTACGCCGGAAGAAATTGAATCCACCACACCGGTTCGGGTTTCGTTCAGCTGTTATAATACCAAAGACGACGTGGATGCATTGGTTGGCGTTTTGAAAAAAATTAGTGAAAAACATTTGGTGGCGCACTGATGAATTACCTCGATTGGTTTTTTGTATTCATTCTGGGTTCCGGGATTGTTTGGGGTTATCAGAAAGGTCTCATCAAGGCAATTTTAGGATTTTTGGCAATCGGAGTCGCCATTTGGATCGGGTTCAAATTCTCCGGTATAACCGAATCTTTTGTCAAAAATATTGAATCGATTCCTTCTGAACTGATTTACTTTATTTCGCTCATCGTTACCATTGTCCTGATCTATTTTGCGGTAAAACTAGTTGGGAAAATTCTCCACGGAATCACGCATACCATAGGTCTGGGGATTTTCAATCGGTTAGGCGGCGCTGTAGTGGGTGTATTGCTTAACGTATTGATGTTGAGTGCTTTGGTTTATTATGTTTTACCTTTTTTCGGAACCTTAGTTGACCCTGAAACCATTTCCGGAAGTAAAATTCTCCCTTACCTGAATGAAGTTGTGACTTTGTTTAAAGAAAACTTTCATTTGTTTGCCGATTCTTTGAAATAAAAGAAAACAGGCCGTTATTTTTTACTTTTTGGATAAATCTTATATTTGGGCTTCTAAAACAAACAAAATGGATTTCCAATTAACAGAAGAACAATTAATGATACGCCAGGCGGCGAGGGATTTTGCACAAAACGAATTATTGCCGGGCGTGATTGAGCGCGATGAACAGCAGAAATTTCCTGCCGAACAAATCAAAAAAATGGGAGAACTTGGTTTTCTCGGAATGATGGTCGATCCCAAATACGGCGGAGCCGGACTTGACACGATTTCCTATGTTTTGGCAATGGAAGAAATTTCAAAAGTGGATGCATCAGCATCGGTTGTGATGTCGGTCAATAACTCGCTTGTTTGCTGGGGATTGGAAAAATTCGGGACGGAAGAACAAAAACAAAAATATTTAACAAAATTAGCGACCGGCGAACAAATCGGTGCCTTTTGTTTGTCGGAACCTGAAGCGGGTTCAGATGCAACTTCACAAAGAACTACTGCCGAGGACAAAGGCGATTATTATTTATTGAACGGAACTAAAAATTGGATTACAAACGGTAATACAGCTTCTGTTTATTTGGTAATGGCACAAACCGATGTTGAAAAAGGACACAAAGGAATCAACTGTCTTATCGTTGAAAAAGGAATGGAAGGTTTCCAGATCGGTCCGAAGGAAAATAAATTGGGAATTCGTGGTTCTGATACGCATTCGCTGATGTTTACCGACGTGAAAGTTTCAAAGGAAAACAGAATCGGCGACGACGGATTCGGATTTACTTTTGCGATGAAAACTTTATCGGGCGGTCGAATTGGAATTGCTTCTCAGGCACTTGGAATTGCGAGCGGTGCTTACGAATTGGCATTGAAATATTCGAAAGAAAGAAAAGCATTCGGAAAAGAAATTTCGCAACATCAGGCAATTGCATTCAAACTGGCCGATATGGCAACCAATATTGACGCAGCAAGACATCTTTGTTTACACGCAGCCTGGTTGAAAGATCAGAGTCAGAACTTCGACAAAGAAGGCGCAATGGCCAAATTATTTGCTTCCAAAACCGCGATGGATGTTACAGTTGAAGCGGTTCAGGTTCACGGCGGATACGGATATGTAAAAGAATATCACGTAGAACGTCTGATGCGCGATGCCAAAATTACCCAGATTTATGAAGGAACTTCCGAAATCCAGAAAATCGTGATTT
>JAEWHB010000235.1 GCA_023388015.1 Bacteroidota bacterium | reverse complement strand
ATGAAGATTCCCGGAAACAGCTGAAAAATGTGGTGACTTTCAAAACTGTGATTTCACGGATTTCGGAAATTCAAACAGGCGAAACGGTAAGTTACGGCCGAAGGTTCAAAGCGGAAAGAAAAACCCGGATTGCGACGCTTCCGGTCGGATATGCCGATGGCATTCGTCGGTCTTTGGGCAATGGTGTAGGAAAAGTTTCCATTCACGGAAAACTGGTCCCCATCGTCGGGACGGTTTGTATGGATATGCTGATGTTAGATGTCACGGATTGCCCTTGCAAAGAAGGTGATGAAGTCATTATTTTTGGGGAAAATCCGAGTATCTCAGAGGTTGCCGAACAAATGGACACAATTCCCTACGAAGTTTTGACTTCGATTTCTTCGAGAGTGAAAAGGGTTTATTATAGGGAGTGAGAATTCTTAACCTTGACATGGTTATATCCTACCGCTGAGAGCCTTGTCAAAGTTTTTTGTAAACTTTTCTTTAAATTTACTTTCCTAAACTTAAATCTATGCAACTCACAACCATCCAAAACAAAATCTATGAAGTTCGCGGGCAAAATATAATGTTAGACTTTGACTTAGCGGAACTATATGAGGTTGAAACACGTGTTTTAAACCAAGCTGTAAAAAGAAATGCTGAACGTTTTCCTGAGAGATTCATGTTTCAACTTACAGACGAAGAATGGAAATATATGTCATCACAAATTGTGACGACATATCCTGAAAAACGTCCCAAAAGTGCAATTCCCTTTGCTTTTACCGAACACGGCGTGACGATGCTTGCCAGCGTTTTAAGGAGTAAAAAAGCTATTCAAACCAATATAGCAATCGTAGAAGCATTCATTTCGTTGAAAGAATTTGTTTTGAATTACAAAGAATTATCGGATAAATTAAAAGAACTGGAATCCCGATACGATAAAAATTTTAAGGATATTTACCAAGCGATAAATTTTCTGATTGAAAAAGAAAATCAATCCGCATATCAAAAAGAAAGAACCAAAATTGGATTTAAAAAAGAAGGAAAATAATACGGGCAGTCAAAGTTTCACCGTCAATGAAATTCGCGACAAACTTGCGAAATACTGCGCTTATCAAGACCGTTGTCACTGGGAAGTTGAAAACAAAATGAAGGAATTCAACCTGATTCCTGAAGCAAGAGATGAAATCATTGTCTATTTAATTCAACATAACTTCCTCAACGAAGAAAGGTTTGCCCAAAGTTTTGTACGGGGAAAATTCAATCAAAAAAACTGGGGGAGAATTAAAATCAGAATGGAACTTAAAAAACGAAAAATTCCGCTAAAAATGATTGAATCCACGCTCCTTGAAATTGACGAAAAAGATTATCTGAAGACCCTTCAAAATTTATTTGAAAAGAAAAGAGAAAACCTGAAAAACGAGCGCGAAAGTTTTAAAAAGAAAGCCAAAATCAGGAATTATTTATTGCAAAAAGGATTTGAAAGTGAAATAATTGCAGACTTGCTCCGTTAAACTGTTAATCATAGGACTAAAATTTTGTTATTTTTCAAAAAACCTTAATTTTATCCGAATTAATTCAAACACACATGAAAAAAATTGTTTTGGGACTGGCTGTATTGCTCTCCGGATTTAGTTTAACCTCTTGTGAACCTTGGGAAGATGACAGCAACAACCCGGACACAACACCTGCAGAAGAAATCACACTTGAAGGAACCTGGAAACTCACAGCGCTCAATTTGGAAGAAGCTTATGATTTCAACGGTGATGGCACTTCCTCTACCAGTCTTATGTCCGAAACCAATTGTTACCAAAACGAACTCATGGAGTTCATGACTGATTATACAGGAATTGCCACTTCTAATTCATATGCAAACGTTTCCATTGACGGCGAAACATTCAGCGTGGAATGTATAGAAGAAGTGGAAGAAACCACATTTGTCTGGAACCAAACCGGTAACAGCGTAACACTTAACGTAGGCGGAGCCAACATCGTTGCCACAAAGACCGACAACAAGCTCACATACGTTATTCCCGAAGGATTTTATGCCAGCGATATGGGTGAAGGCGGTGTTGAAATTTTGCAGGACATCACTTTTGTTTATACGAAACAATAAAAAATTCAAATAAACCGTTTCCCTTTTGGAGCGATTTATTTGGGCACCCGGGCGGGCTGCTCCAGGCTCCGCTTCGCTCCGGTCTCGGCTCAGCCGAGACAGGCTCGTACCTCGCCTCCTTTCACATCCCTGGTGCAATCAGGAAATCTCCATACAGCGCCGACAATTTTGAAATACCTTTGTACCTTTGCCAAAATAATTTTTTGATGAAGCAGTTTTATGTCGAAACCATCGTCAGATGGTCCGATCTCGATGCCAATATGCACTTGGCTAATTCGTCTTATATGAATTTCACAAGTTTTGCGCGAATCGCATTTTTACGCGAATGCGGAATTAAACTTTCACACCTTGCGAAATACAAAATCGGACCGGCTGTTTTACGAGAAGAATTTTCATTTTTCCGTGAAGCGCATGAAGGACAAGAAGTAATGATCTCGGTTGCAGTAAGTGGAAATTCAGAAAACGGCGAAATCTTCGAATTCGAACATAATTTATACGACAAAAAAACAGGAACGCATTTGGCTTATTCGCGGGTTTTTGGCGTTTGGTTTTCCATGACAGAACGAAAAAAAATGCCCCCGCCCGCCGAAATGCAGGAAAAAATTATGACAAATGTAAATCAGGAAAAATGCAGAATTCTGAGTTATTCCGACATGAAAAACCTACCCGTTCATCCCCAAAATATTGACCCAAATACTTTAAAAAATGCTTGACGATAAACAACCACAACTTACGCCACTTGAAGAAATAGGCGAATTCGGATTGATAGAACACCTGACAAAATCTTTTGAAATTCAAAACGAAAGCACTCAAAAAGCTGTGGGCGATGATGCAGCCGTTCTGAATTTTGGTGAGAAAGAAACAGTGGTTTCGACCGATATGTTGGTAGAAGGCGTACATTTCAATCTGGCTTATGTGCCTTTGAAACATTTGGGCTATAAATCCATTATTGTCAATTTGAGTGATATTTATGCCATGAATGCTGAACCGACGCAGGTTTTAGTATCCATTGCAGTTTCCAACCGTTTCCCTGTAGAAGCCTTGGAAGATTTATACGAAGGAATTAAAATTGCCTGTAAAAAATACAAGGTCGATTTAATTGGTGGCGACACTACTTCTTCTACTTCGGGTTTAATTATTAGCGTAACAGCCATTGGAAAGGCAAAAACAGGAGAAATTGCGTATCGAAATGGCGCTTGTGAACATGATTTATTGGTTGTTTCAGGAGATTTAGGTGCGGCTTATTTGGGTTTACAGGTTTTGGAGCGTGAAAATGAAGTTTTCAAAGCCAATCCCAATATGCAACCGAATTTGGAAGAATACGAATACATTGTCGGAAGACAATTAAAGCCAGAAGCAGGAAAGCATATTGTCGAACTTTTACAACAATTAGAAGTAAAACCAACTTCTATGATTGACGTTTCGGACGGACTTTCGTCTGAAATCATTCATTTGTCCAAACAAAGTGGCTATGGATTTAAGGTTTACGAAGAGAAAATCCCGATGGATCCGATGGTTATCAAAACTGCAGAAGAATTTGGCATTAACCCAGTTACATGCGCTTTAAATGGCGGCGAAGATTATGAGCTATTGTTCACTATTTCACAAGATGATTTTGAGAAAATAAAAGGAAATCCGAATTTGACTGTCATTGGACATACCACTGAACAAAATGCCGAGAATTATCTGATACTCAAAGGGAGCGAATCTGCTATGCCATTGAGCGCTCAAGGATGGAAGAATTTATAGGATTAAATTATTGTAAACCACATTATTTAATTTAAAAAAAGTTAAATTTGCGGCCCATCCAATTACTTAGACCTAAAATAATACAGTAAGTTATTATTTTAATCTATAAGTAATTATGCGACAACTTCTATTCCCTCTAATCGTGGCGGGAGGTTTTTCCTGTTTTGCACAAATAGGGATTAACACCGACACGCCTCATCCTACTTCAGCACTTGAAATTGCTGCCACTGATAAAGGATTTTTGGCTCCACGAGTTAATTTATTAAACAATCGTGATACCACCACGATTCCCAATCCCAAAAAAGGCTTACTTGTCTTCAATCTTACAGACAATGCTACCTTGAAGCCCGGTTATGTTTATTACAACAACGAAAAATGGGAGCCTTTTCACAATTCAACCAATGAAGTATTGGAAGGAATTTCGCCCAATATCCATGCTTCAGTATTGGGTTATGTTCCATCTGGATTTTCTGAAAATTCGCTTGAAGAATTAAGTTATTATGGTGCAACCTCTGTAAAAAGAACCTGTTTTGAATATACAGATACCTATGAAGGTGCTGAACCACATATATATTGTGGGTATACGATGACCGGCCCAGTCAATTGGGAACAAGCATTTGAGTTTGCAAAATACCAAAAAGGTTATTTGGCAACCATAACTTCTGAAAATGAATGGAATGCGATCAAAACCAATCTCTTATCTCTTGGGGAAAATGCTAATAATAATATTTGGATTGGCTACAATACCATCCAAACTCCTGGTAATGCAAGAGAATATACCTGGATAACAGGAGAAAAGTCCGTCATTAATTGGTCCAACAGTGCGATACTTCAAGATTTCTATAATGCCGGAGAGCCAGATGGTGCTACGGGATGTGTTTATATTTCAGCATTGGCAACCAATACTGACAGAAGATGGTTCAACGATCCATGCTCCACGAACACCGAGAACGGTATTCCTTTCAATTATATCATTATCGAATTTCAAAACTAATCCCAATGAAAAATATCTATTTTATAGCACTGAGTTTATTAATTGGCTTTTCATATGGTCAGGTTTATGTAAACGTCGAGGAAGGAAACGAAGAACCGTCAGCCATATTGCAAATTGATGGGGATTCCCAGGGCTTTGGCTCACCCGAGATTAATTTAAATTCCATCAATTCCGCTTTACCCGTTTCTACAACACCGGCAGAAGGTTTATTGGTTTATAATCCCAACCTTACCAAAGAAATAGAACCGGGTTATTATTACTGGGTTTCAACACCAACTCCACATTGGGAAAGGCTAGGGGAATCAATGAAAAAGGAACGATTATTCAAAATATAGACGAAGTATTTTTAGGCTATAGTCCCACAGGTGTTGGAGCATCAGCTCCGGCAACCATGGGTGATGCAACCCGACAAAGGTGTGCCAAATGGGAAATCAATGAGGGTGGAAATGGACATGTTTACTGTGCTTATACCGCACCAACCAGTAAAAATTTCTACAACACTTATCAATTGGCCCAAACAGCAGGTGGATATATGGTAACGGTCGTTTCGGACGCAGAATGGAATTTCGTGAAAGACAATATTATTAATGACGGACTCAATTTAGGTGGAACCGTTTTATCAAATAATATTTGGCTTGGCTACACGAGGATTGCAACTCCCGGTAATAATATACCTAAATATCACTTCATTACAGGAGAATCATGGGAAAATCGATGGTCAAATAATGCGACTACACAATCTCACTTTGCTGCAGGTGAACCTCAAATGACATCTGCAGATGCTCCGACCAGATGTACTTTCATCACCCGGACAGCTGTAGATGCCCAAAGACTCTGGCGGAGCGAAGATTGTAGCGCAACTGCCAATATGAATCATATTATAATCGAATTTAACCAATAAAATCATGAAGAAATTACTCACATTCATAACTATAGTTTCAATTTCCCAATTCACTACAGCTCAAGTAGGAATAGGAACAGATGCACCCCATCAGTCCACAATTTTGGACGTAGTTGCAGCAGATAAAGGCATGATTTTGCCAAACGTGGCATTAGAAAGCAGGACTGATAATACAACAATCGAAAATCCTGCGGACGGACTTTTGGTGTATAACACCACAACGCTTTCCGGAAACGAGAACACCAGTTTAGCTCCCGGATATTATTATTGGTTGACCGACCGTTGGGTTCCTCAGCAAAAAGGAGATGGAATAAGCACCTCCGAAAATTTTAATCATGCAGGTATAGCTTTTACCAGTTTAGGGTGTAAACAATGGGCCGTTAACGGGCATTATTATTGCGCATTTAGTGGAGATACGGGATTTAATTGGGAAACAGCATTTGGTGCTGCCAAAAGCTTAGGTGGATATCTCGTAACCTTTACTTCACTTGCAGAATGGGATTGGGTCAAAACCAACCTCATTAGCAGTACAACAGGTTATAATATGAATACCTCCATCTGGATTGGTTATAACAAAGTTAACTTTTCCGGTAACCCCACTGAATTTACCTGGATTACGGGTGAGAAATCAAAAGTAAATTGGGGAATTGATAATAAAACTGAACATTATTTTGATGGTCCCGAGCCTAATAATCAAGGTGGAAACGAAGGCTGCGTACACATTATTCATAGAGATATCAATGGAGATCGCAGATGGAACGATATTACTTGCAACAATGCAAACGATGGCTGGGCCTCTCCCTGGCAACATTTGATCATAGAATTTCATCAATAATTTTAAATTCCGAAAAAATAAAACCCGCTTTTCAGCGGGTTTCTTATTTTCTAATCGTTTAGTTTCAATACAGCGAGGAAAGCCGATTGCGGCACCTCTACCCTTCCGATCTGTCGCATTTTCTTCTTACCTGCTTTTTGTTTTTCAAGAAGTTTACGCTTACGCGAAATATCTCCTCCATAACATTTTGCGGTAACGTCTTTACGCAAAGCTTTGATGGTTTCACGCG
>JAEWHB010000170.1 GCA_023388015.1 Bacteroidota bacterium | reverse complement strand
TGTTGGCGCGGAATTCAAAAGTATCGACCGACAGCCCCTCAAATTTTTGATTATCGTAAGGACTTATTCCGAAGAAAGCCGCTTCGCCAATCCGGTAATGGTTGATTTCTTTGGGAATTGTTTCCTGTTCAAGCAAAGGAAGTGTGATGGACGATCCGCCTGAAATAAAAGGAAGTTCTTTGTCAAATTTGGCAGAAATTAATTCTTTGTACAGCACAAGTTGAAGCAACTTATCATAAGTCGGAATGATGCCGTACATACAACCGAGATTTGAACCCAAGCCGATTACTTCAATGAAAGGAAGTTCAAATATTTTCTGGTAAAATCCCATAAGATCCTCGCGGTTGATGCCTTCGCGGAGTTCGCCCAATTCAATCATAATGATAATTTGGTGAACTTTATTGGCTTTCCCGGCGGCTTCATTCAGTGCCAAGATGGTTTCGAACGAAGAATTCAGGGAAATATCGGCGTATTTCACCACTTCTTCCGCATAAATTTTTGCGGGAGGCTTGATGTAAATCGTACGCATTTCGGGGTTTACTTCCTTGAGATTTCGAAGACTTGTAAGCCTGGAATCTCCAACCGATCCGATTGACTGAATGGTTTCGGGTGTGAGAACCGTTTCGAGAAAGGTTTTATCGCCCGAAAAGACTTTGGTAATCAGGCTCCAATGGATGTTCTTGTCTCCGAAATAATTACTGAGAAAACGAATATTGTCCTGTATCTTTTTGGTTCTGATAATTAACTCTGCCATTTCTAAGGTTTTTTGGATTTAGAAGCTGAATTACTTCTTTTAAGTCTCATTTCCAGATAAGGATTTTCAAAACCGTATTTTGTGTACAAGTGTTTGGCCGGATTATCGGCTTCCACATGCAATGCGATATCACCTTTGCAGTTTTCGATGGTATATTCCATCAGTTTTTTTCCCAGTCCTTCTCCTCTGTTTTCTTTGTGAACGGCAATATAAACGAGGATATTTTCCGGGATGTATTCATCCATACCGGTTTTGTTGACGACGACAGCACCGACGATTTCGTCTTTACTTTCAATTGTAAATAGATAGCCGCCAAGGCCCGAACGTTCTTTGGCTGCATATTCGATTGCCTTTCTGATGGCGGATTTGGTATCGCCGTATTCATCGAGGTTGTGATATAGGAAGTTAGTTAGTTTTTCGATTTCTATGGAAGAAATTCCATTTAATGTTTTGGTTGTATAATTCATATTAAAAATTTGATTACACCCCCATTTTAACATTCTGGCGGGACTGACAAAATTTTTGGAGTTAAAGTTTTGGGAAAATTAATAGGGAAATTATCACGAAATATTGATTTCCCTATTGATTGGAGTTATTTCATTCTTTTTATTTATCCTAAATTTGAAGTAAATTTTCTGTGGTGAGCCATCATTTATTATTAATCATTCATCTGATTTCCATGGCGGTATGGGTAGGCGGACATCTTTATCTGGCCTTTCGGGTTTTGCCCGAAGTGCTCCGCAGCCGTGATTCGGAAAAGCTCTTAAGGTTTGAAAAAAGTTTTGAACCGCTGGGTATGCCTGCTCTTTTGCTTTTGATAATTACCGGTGTTTGGATGAGTCTTCAGTTCGGAATTTCATGGAAGGAATGGTTTGATTTTGATTCGCCAATGGAAAGAGTTATTTCCATCAAACTGATCTTGTTGTTTTCCACGGTTTTATTTGCCATCAGTGCGCAAACGAAAGTTCTCCCCAAATTAAGAAAAGGAAAAGACCATCTAAATGAAATGGCTTTTCACGTAATAATGGTTACGCTTTTGGGCATTGCGATGCTGGTTTTGGGAAGTTTTCTACGTTACGGTGGATTTTAGTTCCTTAATAAATGAAAATCAATAGCTTAGTGAAATAAAAAAACCGGTAACTGAGAACTTCAGCACCGGTTTATAATTTCATTTTTTCTCAATTTTTACTGCCCCAAAATCCAAGCGAAAATCAACGGTGCAACAATGGTTGCATCTGATTCGATCATAAATTTAGGCGTGTCAATGTCTAGTTTTCCCCAAGTGATTTTCTCATTTGGAACCGCTCCCGAATAAGATCCATACGAAGTCGTAGAATCCGAAATTTGACAGAAATACGACCAGAAAGGAACATCTGTCCATTCCAAATCCTGGTACATCATCGGAACCACACAAATCGGGAAATCACCCGAAATTCCTCCGGCAATCTGGAAGAATCCAACACCTTTTCCATCGGAATTCGCTCGGTACCATTCGGTCAGGTAAATCATATATTCAATTCCTGATTTTACAGTCGAAGCTTTTAGATTTCCTTTGATGACATTAGAAGCAAAAATATTTCCAGTAGTGGAATCTTCCCATCCCGGACAAACAATCGGTAAATTCTTTTCAGCTGCTGCCACAATCCAGGAATCCTTCGGATCGATTTCATAATATTGTTCCAAAACACCTGAATTCACGACTTGATAAAGGTATTCGTGCGGCAAATAGCGTTCTCCTTTTTCTTCAGCTGCATGCCAAACATCTTCTAAATGCTTTTGCAAACGACGGAAGGCTTCTTCTTCTGGAATACAAGTATCGGTCACTCGGTTGAAATGTGTATCGAGTAATTCTCGCTCCTGTTCAGGCGTCAAATCTCTCCAGTTTGGAATTCTTTTATAATGAGAATGCGCCACAAGGTTCATTACATCTTCCTCCAGATTGGCACCTGTACAAGAAATAATATGTACTTTGTCCTGACGTATCATTTCGGCCAATGAAACACCCAATTCAGCTGTTGACATAGCGCCACCCAACGAAATCAGCATTTTCCCACCTTCATTCAGGTGAGCTTCATATCCTTTTGCTGCGTCCATTAAAGCAGCCGCATTGAAATGACGGTAATTGTGTTCAATAAACTTACTTACAGGTCCTTTATTCATTTTGATTTTGTTTTATCGTTTTTCTTTTTTGATTTATGGTACTGATTGTAACCTAAAATATCCAGAACTTCTTCGTGGGTTTGTTGTTCGGAAAATACTTCAACTTCATAATTTTCGTCGATGAGTAAATATTTAGGTTGGGGAATCAAACAATGGTGAATCCCTCCAAATCCGCTGATGTTGTCTTGATAAGCACCCGTATTGAAGAAACCTACGTAAAGTGGTTTATTGGTATTAAATTTCGGCAAATAAATCGCATTGACGTGCTGTTCGGAATTATAATAATCATCGCTGTCGCAAGTCAGTCCGCCCAGCAAAACCCGCTCGTATCTGTCCTGCCATCGGTTAA
>JAEWHB010000083.1 GCA_023388015.1 Bacteroidota bacterium | reverse complement strand
ATTTCGATGTAAATATTTCCGGACAATTAGAAGGAATCGGTGCCCGACTTCAGGACAAAAAAGGTTATGCGACCATCATGGAACTCGTAATCGGGGGACCTGCCTGGAAAGACGGACAAATTGAAGTAGGTGATCAGATCACGCATGTAAAACAGAAAGGCGAAGATGCGGTCAACATAGTCGGGATGCTTTTGGACGAAGCCATTCGGCACATTCGCGGTAAAAAAGGAACCGAAGTAATTCTAACAGTTAAAAAGAAGGACGGAACCAGTAAAGATGTAAAACTGATTCGTGATGTAATCGAACAAGATGAAGTTTTCGCTCGAAGCGCAATCATCGAGGACGGTGGAAATAAATACGGAATTATTTATTTGCCGGAATTCTATACGAATTTCAACGACAGAAACGGCCGTGATCCATCTGACGACATCACCAAAGAAATCAATGAACTGAAAAAAGAAAACATCAAAGGATTAATTTTTGACCTTCGGTACAATGGGGGTGGTTCATTGGAAGAAGTGGTTGAAATTGCAGGATTATTCATTCCAAAAGGTCCGATTGTTCAGGTAAGAAGAAGCGACGGACAGCTGAGAATTCACGAAGACAAAGACCCTTCGGTTTTATATGACGGACCACTTGTGATCATGGTTAATGAGCTGTCGGCGTCGGCTTCAGAAATCCTGGCAGCGGCCATGCAGGATTATGGCCGTGCAGTAATTGTGGGAAGTCATAAGACTTTCGGAAAAGGAACTGTTCAAACATTTATCCCGCTTGACCAGCGAACTTTCAACCCTGACGAATACGGTGCGTTGAAACTTACCATTCAGAAATTTTATCGTGTAAACGGAGGCTCGACGCAGTTAAGAGGTGTAACACCTGACATTGTCATGACCGATTTATTGACTTACGCCGACATCAGTGAGTCCAATTCTCACGATGCTTTGCCGTGGGATCAAATCAAAGCAATTGCATTTGAACCATGGAAAACACCTTTTGATTTGGATAGGGTAAAAGCAAAAAGTGAAGCGAGATTGAAAAATCATGCTTATCTGGGGCTGATTGATAAAGCAGCAAGGTATTATCAGGAGCTTGATAAAGTTGATCGAATCCCATTAAATATTGAGAAATTCAAAGCTGACAGAAAAAACCGTGAAGAATTTGCCAAACAATTTGATTCGCTTGAAGTATACAAAACAAAATTGAAAATCAGTTCACCAGCTTTTGAACTTCCTAAATTTGAGAGTGATACCGTACTGCGTGAAAGAAGAAAAGATTGGCACAAAAACTTGTCCAAAGATTTCTATTTGGAAGAGTCTGTCAATATTCTGAAAGATATTTCTTAACGGGAATGGAAAAACCTACAGGCTCATTTAACCAGAATGCTGTTCGCAAAATCAAAAAAAATCCGCTTGGGATTATTTCATTTTCTTTGATTGTGCTGGCAGCTTTGGTGACGATTTTTGCCTATGGAATTTCCTCTGACAAAGTCACAGACGCCAATCAGCAGAATGTGATTCTGGCTCATAAACCTATGGGTTATACCCAAAAGATTCTGGAGGTTCCGCTCGAAAATTACACAAAAACGAATTCAATTAAGGATTTCTTTTTTGGCAAACAAGTTGAAACCGATCAGATTGCCATTAATTCTTGTGAAATGCGTAAAGACTCCATCCTTTACACGCCTTATTTGGGTGAAGGTTTCTCTGGCGAAACTACCGGAATTTCCTTGAAAGAATGGTTGGACAAAGGAATTTCAAAAGATGAAATCGAGTCGAGTTTTATTTACGATAAAAAATTCATACTTGGAACCGACTCTTATGGAAGGGATTTTTTCTCCCGATTGGTCATTGGCACCCGAATTTCCTTTCTCATCGGATTCATAGCTGTTTTTATTTCTTTGATTGTAGGAATCCCTATTGGAGCTATTGGTGGATATTACCGAGGAAAAACGGACGATTTTATCATGTGGCTCATCAACGTAGTTTGGTCCATTCCAACTTTACTTTTGGTCATTGCTATCACCCTTGCATTGGGCAAAGGATTTTGGCAGATTTTTATCGCTGTGGGTTTAACGATGTGGGTGGAAGTAGCACGAGTTGTGCGAGGTCAGTTCATCAGTTATCGCGAACGCGAATTTGTAGAAGCCGCAAGAGCACTTGGTTTTAGCGATATGCGAATTATTTTCAAAGAAATTCTGCCTAATATTATGGCGCCTGTTATTGTTATTTCAGCTGCCAATTTCGCAGCGGCAATCTTGGTCGAAAGCGGATTAAGTTTCTTGGGGATCGGCGCTCAACCCCCTACTCCTTCTTGGGGAAATCTAATCAAGGAAAATTACTCACACATCATCATCGGAGAACCTCATCTGGCTTTGTTTCCAGGAATTTCAATCATGTTAATTGTGCTTGCTTTCAACGTTTTCGGAAACGTTTTAAGGGATGCTTTTGATGTAAAATAATTCAATCACAAAAAAATGTCTTTATTTTATTTTTAATTTAAATTGATTTGTCCTAAATTAGTGAAATTTCCTACTAACTTAATCTTTATAGTACTGACAACTTATAAAGATTCTTTTTGCGTCTTTATATTTCCGTTGGATAAAACGTGAAACATTAAAAACTCAATAACATGAAAAACAAATTTACACTCTTCATCCTATCCATTGGTTTTGGCATTACAGGCTATGCCCAAGTAGGGATTGGAACAGATGACCCTCAAGCTACTTTGGATGTAAATGGAAACGTTAAGATTAGAACCACTCCGGAAGTAACCTCACTTACCAATGATCATTACATTTTGGTAAAAGATCAATCAGCATCGGGAGATAACGAAATTTCTCAGATAAGCTCTTCTTATTTCACTGCCGCTACTGCCTATGCAGCTGAAAGTGATGGCGGTTGGTCACTCTTAGATTTAGGTATATCCGGCACCAACTGGAACAGACTTAATTTAAGCAGCGGAGATACTACTATTGGAGATCCTACTCATTTTGTAAACGGCACCTACACCGCACCAAGCTCGGGCGTTTATATGGTGAATTATGAATTTCAATTGGAAGCCGGGGTAGATATTACTTTACTTGGTAACAAACGTTTGGGGCTAATAAAAAATGGAGATGTTATTCAAGAAAAAGAATTCGATGCCGTTCGGGTTGTTGTAGGTACTATCAATCTGGCTACGGTGCCTGTAACATCCACAAACCTTAGTTCTATAGTACAACTAAATGCCGGTGACACACTTACTTTTGCAGTAGAAACGGGTGGTGAAGACCTCGGACTTCTCACTGACAACAAAGTTTCACTATATGTATATAAAGTCGCCAATTAAGATTTAAATTATAAATGAAAAGGGCTTCCAAAAGGAAGCCTTTTTCAATCTATCTTACTAACATTGAACCCAATCAATTCTCCGTTTTCACAAGTTGCGGTTATTTCGATAGGATTGCAACATACTTCACAATCTTCTACATATTTCTGAAAAGAAACCGATGTATCTATCAACATCGATATCTCTTCCCAACAATGCGGACAAGTGAAAAACTGCTCGTGCATTTTTTAATTTTGAATTAACTTGTAGATTCCACCTTCGTCGGAATGACAATAGAAGATTTTCAAATTAAAATACCATCTCCGGAATTTCTCCTTCTACGATTAAATCTCCTTCGGTAGCCTTTTGAATTTGCTCTACAGAAACGCCCGGTGCTCTTTCCAGCAATCGGAAACTCCCGTTTTCAATGCTCATCACGCAGAGATCAGTTACCACTTTTTTAACACAATTTACACCGGTCAAAG
>JAEWHB010000039.1 GCA_023388015.1 Bacteroidota bacterium | reverse complement strand
TTCTAAACAACCTGAAAACCGTTTCGGAAAAGGGAGCAGTAGATTTCGGCTATACTTTGGTAAGGCTAAATGATACCGTCGAGCCGGTATTTATCGATTGGTTGGAACAACACTTTCCCGATAGAAAGGATAAAATCCTGAACCAAATTCGCTCGATTCACAATGGTAAATTAAATGAAAGACTTGCTATCAAAAGATATGTGGGTGTAGGGAATATTGCCGATATGATCCATCAATCATTCAAAATCGGAAGGCAGAAATATTTCAGTCATAAAGAACCCAGACAGCCGCTTGCGACTCATTTATTCAATGGGAAAAGAGGTGAACAATTATCTTTGTTTTAAATTTATTCGAAGTAAAAACAATTAAGCAAGACAATTTTAGAAATTCAAAAAATTAGTAGCGAACTAAATCATTTATGATTTCTTAAGCAATTTTAATTTCTGGAATGTATAATTCTTTTAATGGTAAAAAATTGATCAAATCCGGGTGTAATCCACGATTTCAATGTCAAATCCGCCTACGGTTTGTTGTTTGCCTTTTGGTTGTCTCGTAATAAGATTCACTTTCTGAATTCCTAAATCTTGTATGATTTGCGCCCCGATTCCATAATCTTTCATATCGTTGGGAATAATCCCGATTTCAGATTTTCCTTCCACAAATTGCTGGAATTGTTTCATCTTGCTCAACAGCAAATCAGAATCAGAAACGTTATTGATGAAAATCATCGCGCCTTTTCCAAATTGATTGATGATATCACTTGTAACCTTCAGTTGTGGTGTTTCTCCAAATTCCAAAGCAGAAAATAAATCGTAATAACTATTGGAAGAAATCACGCGAAGTGGAACCGTTTCATTTTCTGTCCATTCGCCTTTTTTCAATACAAAATGAATCTGATTATTGGTCGTTTGTTTGTAAGAAATCAATTGAAAATCGCCATACACAGTTTTTACAGGGAATTCATCAATCCGTTCGATAAGTGAATCATATTGCAGTCGATAAGCAATCAAATCCTGAATGGAAATAATTTTCAGGTCAAATTTTTCTGCAATTTTGACAAGTTGTGGCAAACGCGCCATACTCCCATCTTCGTTGAGAATTTCAACTAAAATACCAGCCGGCTGAAAGCCCGCTAATCGCGCCAAATCAACCGCTGCTTCTGTATGACCTGCTCTTCTCAGAACACCGCCGTTTTTGGCTTGGAGCGGAAAAATATGTCCGGGACGACCCAAGTCTTCCGGTTTCGTATTGGGGTCAATCAGAGCTTCAATTGTATTAGCCCTGTCCTGAACTGAAATTCCGGTAGTATTTCCTTTGCCTTTGAAGTCAACAGAAACCGTAAACTGTGTTTCGTGCAGAACGGTATTGTGCGAAACCATAAGTTGCAAATCGAGTTCTTTGCATCGCTCGATGGTAAGAGGTGCACAAATCAGACCGCGACCGTATTTCGCCATGAAATTGATCATTTCGGGTGTAACGGATTCTGCTGCGGCAATGAAATCTCCTTCATTTTCACGGTCTTCATCATCCACAACGATGATGACTTTTCCGCTGCGAAGGTCTTCCAGTGCTTCAGAAATGGTATTGAGTTGAATTTTGTCTGTAATTGTTTCCATTATTGATAACGGGTATGTTCTGTATTTTTTTGTTTTCGGAATTTCGAAAAGAATTTTAAAATCGGATCCAGATAATTCCCAACATTAAACAATCCTGAATCATTATTGGCTTTGTAAAACAAAACCAACGCAATTGGGAAAAATATCAGATTGGCCGACCATGCTGCAAATGTAGGGTGTAAAATACCATTTTTGGTCATATTTTCAGAAGAAAAATTGATGATGTAATAAAGTACAAAAATCACAATCGAAATCACCACCGGCATCCCGATTCCTCCTTTTTTTACAATAGCTCCCAATGGCGCGCCGATTAAAAAGAAAACAATGCAAGTAAATGCATACGAATAATTTCTGTGATAGTGTAGTTTTTGTTTGGCCTGTAATTTAACTTTCCCGGTGATTTCATCGCCCTGATAACGATAGTTGGTAATTTCCCGATCTACGAATTCAAGGGCTTCATTCAGAATCTGAGTTTGCTTTGCTTGCGAAATCTCTTCCATGGACTTCGGGAGTTTATCATTCTCCGAAATGTTTATGGAATCCAATCCACGTGCACCATATACGTTTTTGGTTAAACCTGAAGTGTAAATCTGGTCATAATATTTTTCATAATCGATTTGCATGGAATCGATTCTTTGTTTTAAATCTATAGAATTCAGGAATTTATAATGATCCTGAATGTTTTCTTCGTCCATCGCTTTCTGCATGATTTCAGAAATATCAATGTATTGCGTAAGTGTATCGAATAAGATGGTCTGATTGGGTTGATTTTTTCTTTCCTGCCCCGATTTTCCTTTGATCTGATCTACATAAATCGTTCCGTCAAACAAGACCATTTTCAGAAGTCTGATGTCATCCACATCCCGGTTCAGAGTACCATGCGTTGCGATGATGGTTCGTTTGTCCTCATCATATTTTCCGTCTTGAAAAATAAAAACATCCTGCAACTGGTCTTTTTCTTCACCCGAAACTTCACTGATTTTCATGCTGAATCCCGGAATATTTTCTATAAAAACACCTTCAACTAATTGCAAAGTGGGATTTGCTTGTACAATGTTGTAAGCCAAATTCTTTGCTTTTCGCTGCGAATAAGGCATAACATGGTCACCAAAAAAATACAGTCCGATGGATAGCACAGAAACAACTGTAAACATCGGAAGAAGAATTCGTGCAAGTGAAATTCCGGAAGCTTTCATGGCAGCCAGTTCATAGCGTTCACCAAATCCGCCAAAGGTCATAATGGAACCCAAAAGTATGGAAAGCGGGAGTACAAGCTGGATGACGTTGATTCCCAGATAGAGCAATAATTCGCCAATGGTAAGCCAACTTAATCCTTTACCTGCAAATTTTTCCATTTCCTGCCAGGCAAACTGAACGATGAAAATGAAAAAAAGTATACTGAAAATAAAGAAAAAAGGGCCTAAAAATGTTTTAACGGTGTACCAATCAAGCTTTCTGAACATTAGATAGAGGTTACTATGTAGCCGTCTTTTTCATATTTTGACTGGTCAAATTTAAACAAAGCACGCGGAATAATTAAATTTTCAAGGTATTCTTTTACAGTGATAAACCTTGAATT
>JAEWHB010000205.1 GCA_023388015.1 Bacteroidota bacterium | reverse complement strand
CACGGTTAAATTCCTTGTCAGGTTTATACTGATAAACTTTTTGCAAAGCTTCGCTCAGCTGGGTTTTCCCGGTTCCTTTCTGGCGATTGATCGTGTTGATGGCAATGGATTTATTTTCTTCCGTGGCATAAACAGATTCATTGGAAAGAAAATCACTTCCTCCAGCAAAAAACAAAATATTAAACTTCTCTTTAGGTCCTAAATCATTGAGTATTCGCTTCACAAGTTCTTTTGAAGTTTCAATGGGAAAACCCTGCATAGAGCCCGAAACATCCATCACAAAAACATATTCACGCGGCGCGATTTCTTCCGGTTTAATCACTTTGGGTGGTTCCACAACGCCCAGAATATACCGACAGCCCTTGTCTTCATACACCAACATTCCGGCATCGGCTTTTTCGCCACGCGAATGATAGGAAAGCGAAATCGGCTGATCGAAAATCTTTCCTTCATAATTGAAAACCTGATATTTAGAAGAAACTTTTCCCTTTTCAACTCTGTAATTTCCGACTTCTGAATCATAAATCGGTGTGGGACTGATGATATTAATTCGAAATGAAAATTCTTCAGGTTGATTTTCATATTTATTTGAAATAAAAGATGGAAGTTCCAATGATTTTTTTTCTGCTTCAATACTGAGGTTCTGCATATATTTCACCACGACTTTTATTTCTTCGCCCACAGGCAAATTGGGTAAATTCAACCGAACAAACTGAGCTTCCGTACTATGCATCAAAGTGATTTTCTTTCCCTTTTTATTTTCTGCCACGACTTGTTTTCGGATGTTGTCCATATTTCGTGCATCGAGCGAAAAAATTTTATCGGGATAATAAACCATCAGTTCATAAAGCGAAGTTTCCAGTCCAATCGGAAAAAGATAATAAGCCGATTTTGTATCCTCAACTTTGAAAGTTTGGTAAAGTCGTACATCTGAAACCGTTCCCACAACATTGACTTCAAGTGAGTGATCGAGTATCTGAATTCTTCCTTCATCTGAAGATAAATGCGGTATAGCATTTTCCTGTGAGAACAGGATTGCCGAACAGAAAACAAATATGAACGTTAAAATCCGAAGCATAAGGTAAAATCACGGCAATTTACTTAAAATCGTACGAACAGCTATTTTAAATTTATTCAAAACAAAAATGTTTTTACATTTGAGCGTTAATTTTAGGTTATGCAATTTGAATTCACTGAAGTGGAAAGAGTCGCGGAAATTTCAGCCAAAGACTTTCAAAAACACTATGTAAAACCTCAGAAACCTGTTGTAATTGAAAATATCACAAAAGAATGGCCGGCATTTGAAAAATGGAATTTTGACTATATCAAACAAATTGCCGGCGACAAAATTGTGCCACTGTACAACAACGATCCGGTTGATTATACCAAAAAGGTAAACGAACCGGTAGCCCAAATGAAAATGAGCGAATACGTAGATTTGCTCCGTCAGGGCCCTACCGATTTGCGTATTTTTCTTTATAATTTGATGCAGCAGGTTCCGGATTTGCAGCAAGACTATCAGATGCCCGACCTCGGTCTGAAATTATTCAAAAGCTTACCGATGCTTTTCTTTGGTGGTGAAGGTTCCAATGTTTTTATGCATTACGACATCGATCTGGCCAACATTCTGCATTTTCATTTCGCCGGAAAAAAACGTTGCATCATCGTTCCGCCTGAACAGTCGAAATATATGTACAAAATTCCTTATTCTGTGATTTGCCGGGAAGAAATAGATTTTGATTCGCCTGATTTTGAACGCTGGCCGGCGCTGAAAAACATCCAACCTTATGTGGCCGATCTCAACCACGGCGAAATGCTCTATATGCCCGAAGGCTGGTGGCATTACATGAAATATATTACACCCGGATTTTCCATGAGTTTACGTTCGCTAGCGCATAAACCTCAGAATTTTTCAGAAGCTCTTTACAACCTTTTTATTATGCGAAATTTTGATAACCTGATGCGAAAATGGAAAGGCCAAAACTGGATTGAATGGAAAAATGAACAAGCAATTCTCAAAACAAACAAATTGATGAAAGCTTGATGATTTTCATACTGAATTTAATTTGTGCTCAACTCAAAATCAATTATCTTTGACCCAATGGGAATCGTATTAAGAGGAGAAAATCTGGTAAAAGACTACGGTAAAAAACACGTGGTTAAAAATGTTTCATTTTCGGTAGAACAAGGTGAGATCATCGGACTTTTGGGACCAAACGGTGCCGGAAAAACCACTTCGTTTTATATGATTGTCGGACTTATAAAAGCCACTGCCGGAAAGGTTTTTCTGGACAAAGCCGATATTACGGACAATGCCATGTACAAAAGAGCCCAAAAAGGAATCGGATACTTGGCACAGGAAGCTTCGGTTTTCAGAAAACTATCGGTGGAAGACAACGTCAAATCGGTTTTGCAGTTTACGAAACTCTCCAAAAAGGAACAACAAAAAAAGACCGATGAACTGATTGAAGAATTCAGTTTGGAACATGTCCGTAAAAATCGTGGTGATTTGCTATCCGGTGGTGAAAGAAGACGTACAGAAATCGCGCGCTGTCTGGCTACAGAACCAAAATTCATTCTTTTGGACGAACCATTTGCAGGAGTAGATCCGATTGCCGTTGAAGATATTCAGAAAATCGTTCGGTCATTAAAAGACAAAAACATCGGAATCCTGATTACGGACCATAACGTTTCTCAAACGCTTGCCATCACAGATAAGACCTATATTATGTTTGAAGGAAAGATTCTGAAGGAAGGCTCCCCTGAAGAATTGGCCAATGACCCCGATGTTCGGCGCGTTTATTTGGGCGAAAATTTCCGTTTCGAACAGTTTTAACTCAATCTCATCCCAAATTTATCCCGATAGCCTT
The DNA here is from genome assembly GCA_023388015.1 of Bacteroidota bacterium. GTDB lineage: Bacteria > Bacteroidota > Bacteroidia > Flavobacteriales > Weeksellaceae > Moheibacter. The sequence continues at coordinate 1,002 of JAEWHB010000205.1, read as the reverse complement.
TGGGGGTGAGTCCGGTAAAGGATTTGAACAACTGCCGGAAGTTCTTCATATCATTATATCCGCAAGAAACCATCACCTCCAGAATATCCTTATTGGTAGTTTCCAGTAGATTTTTCGCAGCTTCTATTTTGGTTTTCTGTAAATAACGGATTGGTGTGATTCCTGTTTTTTGTTTGAATCTGCGGATGATATTCCGGCGGCTGGACGGAACGATTTCAAGCGCTTCTTCCACAGTCTTAATCTCGAAAAATCTTTCATTTATCAGTTTCTGAACGGCACAAACCAAATCGTCATCTTCCACCAAATCGGGTTTGAACTGATCAAAATAAAGCTGGTTATTTCGGTCCAGATCAATCGCAAAATTTTTCGCCACCCGAACCGCAATTTCACGTCTGCAAAATTTCTGAATCAAATGAAGTTTGAGATGAAAACTACTCGTGGCACCACCGCTTGTATAGATATTTTCACTTTCGGTAATAATCGCGTGCGGCTGCAAATTTACTTCCGGAAAAGCAGTTGCAAATTTATCAGAAGCTTCCAGATGTGTAGTCGCAGATTTACCATTGAGCAAGCCCGACGCCGCCAATAAAAAAGAACCCGTGCAAAGACTCACAAGCGATGCGCCTTTTTGATAATTTTCGTGGAGAAAAGGGATAAAGCGGAGATTATTGGCAATATTTTCCGGCATTTCTCGGTTGGCAAAAGCCGGCACAATGATTACATCTGATTTCAAATCGAGATTGGAAATTTCAAAAAACGGATAACCGTGAAAACTATCCGGAAAAACCGAGTTATCGCTCTGTCCTATCATCTGAATTTCAAAAATTGCATTTTTTCCTTCTGATTCCAAAAAACGATTGGCCGTTTCAAAAATATCCACAGCCGCTACCAGACTGAGTAAACGATGTCCTTTTGTAGCCAGTACCGATAATTTCATTTGATAAAATTTTCATCAAAAATAATAATTTGTCACAAATAACCCCCAAACTTGGCTAAAAGTGC
>JAEWHB010000216.1 GCA_023388015.1 Bacteroidota bacterium | reverse complement strand
GATTGATGACCCGCTGGGCTTTGATTCCGTTGATTCTAACCATGCTTTATGCTGTTTTTGTTGCACATGGCGATGATCCGTTTCGTCAGAAAGAAATGGGCTTGCTTTACTTCTTCATTTTTGTTGCGCTGATGTTGCTGGGTCCGGGAAAATATTCGCTTGACAGAATGCTTCGTAGAAGAAGAGAAACAATTTAAATTAACAATTTAAATAATAAAAAAATCCCGGACACTTCAAGTATCCGGGATTTATAATATTCAATTAAGAATTATTTCTTAACGATTTTCTGGCTTGTTGTAGCTTTTCCGTTGCTAACTGTTACCACGTAAACTCCTTTTGCCAAAGAAGATGTTTCGATGCTTCCGTTGTTGTCAACACGGTTTGAAGAAACCAATCTTCCTTCTACTGTGTAGATATTTACAGTGGATCTTACTGGTAATTGCAAAGTCAATTTGTTTGTAACCACAGTGTTCATTTTTACTGCATCAGCAAAATTGTTCACATCAGAAACACCCATTGTAGATTTATCATATACCATGATATTGTCAACTAGAACCGGCTGTCCACCAATATTATCATTGTGGTAAACTCTTAAACCTGCTCTGATAACAGTAGCTCCTTCATTTGGAACACCTTCAGCTGTAAAAAACACCCATTCTGGTGAATCTTCAGAATACCCTTCCATTTGTAATGGATTTGGACCTGTATCTCCTCCATCATTTCTAAACTGAGCCCAATATCTGAAACGAGCATTTGGAGAATTATCCAAATACCATCCAGAAAACACATAAGTTACTCCTTGCTCAACAGCAATATCATCTAGTGGACTGATTTGAATATTCCCAGATTCAGGTGAAGTAATACTTGTAGAAGAACTTCCATCTTGTGCATTTGAAGATTGTGAAATCACAGCTGAGTTTGGAACGTACCAAGCAACCGGTTTTCCATCTGCCCATTCTTCAAAGCTGTTGTTAGGAACTAAATTTGTTTGTGCAGATAAGCTAACTACTGCCAAAACAGTCAAAGTTGTAAAAATTTTTTTCATTTCTCTGTTATTTGTTATAAGGAGTGCAAATGTACGCATTTCCTTGAATTGCTTAATTAATAAATAGTTAATTTTAAAAAAACCCTTCCAGTTCCTTTACTGAAAGGGTTATTATTTTTGATAATGTTTTAATATTATAAACCGTCAAATCTCGCCCAACCGTTTGCCCATGAAGGAATTCCTTCACCGTTTCCGGCTCCGGTTGCGTTGGAGTCAATTGTATAAGCATTGGTTACATCAATCGCTTCGCCTGCACTGTTTTTTCCTGATGACTGAGTTCCTACGTTCACGAATTTAACGCCGTCGATGAAAAGGTTTTCAGGAATCCAGTCCAAAGTGATATCGTGTTGGATGTCGATTCCGGTTGCCCAGTTCGCCAAAACAACATTGCTGATGTGTCCTTGTGTCCCTTCTCTCAATTTCATTCCCTGAGGTTCTCCACTTTCTGGAATTCCCACCAAAGTAAGTCCGGTAATCGTTGGGCTTGAATAAGGTGTAGCAGCATTGTCGCTTCCGTTTCCGTCGGCTTCAATTCCTCTGTTTCCTTTTCCAAATCCTTGTTTTGCATACCAATTGGAGTTGTTTCCGTTCCAACCTTCTGTCCAGTCAAACTGATCATCTTCGTTTCCGGTAGAAACCAAGTAGCTCGTGTTTACAGTTCCACCAAACCATTCGAAACCATCATCACTTCCGTGATAAACCTGTACGTACTGAATAGTCGTTCCGCTTCCTACACCAAACATAGAAAGTCCGTTGAATTCTTTCTCAGCGGTAAAGTTCGCTCCCGAATATTCAATTCTTAAATATTTGATTGAACCTGAATTATCATTGGCTACGTTACCACCGTAAGGAAGATCTCCTACTTCAGACATCGCAGTTCCAATGCGGTTGATGGGCGCATTTCCACAGATTACAAGTCCACCCCAGTCTGAAGGAGTCGGATTGCTGGTTCCGCTGGTCATAACCACCGGATTTGTCGCAGTTCCATTTACGAAAATCTGCGCATTTTGTCCGATTGCGATGTAGGCACTTGTTCCACCTGTAGCTTCAATTCTCGTTCCTGCCGGAATGGTCAAACTCGCATTGTCAAGGATTTCAAGTTTTCCGGTTAGTTTATAAACCTGATTCGGATCCAGGACGATGTCCGTTCCTTCACCTGTAAAAGTTCCTTTGAAGTCGTTAGGATTAATCTGAACACCTTGATCACCTCCGCCTCCATTGTCATCGTCACTGCTACAGCTCGCCGTAAAAAAGGCGGCAGACAGAGCGAAAATTCCTAAAAATTTGATTGCTGATTTTCTCATTTTTTAATTTGTTTTAATTTAAAATTGATAATTGATTCCTATACTGAAATTGATTCCTCGTTTGTAATGTTGAACCGAAATGTCCTGATCGGCATTCTCCTGAATTCTCTCAAAACTCGGGTTCAAAAGATTTCTCGCATTGAAATTCACGCCGATGTTTTCATTGATTTTAGATCTCAAAATGAAATCCAACGTCCCGATTCCTTTTTCCACAATGTTCCCACGATTGTCGGTTCCGATGGCGTAAATCCGATCCGAGAAATAATTGTAAGCAAGCGTCATCATCAAGCTTCCGCCACGCTGCCAATCCTTTGTAAAAGAAATATCTCCATTGACCAATAAATCCGATGCTCCCTGGAATTTCGCTTCTTCATCGGTGAAATTCGCATTCAAAAATCCATTGGTATCTTCGAAAATCTTTTCGCCACTCAATTCCTGGTTCGTATGTGCATAAGATGCATTTGCTCCCAAAGTAAACTGAACCGGATTGGACGAATCGGATTTATAAATCGACTTTCGGACTTCCAATTCTCCCCCAAATACATAGCCCCAATCTCCGGTGTTTCCAAAAGAAAGGTCGTTGGTAGAAGAAGAAACCGTGAATTTATTGATCGGATTTTCAATGTATTTCCCAAATGCCGTTACCGAAATCAGTTCGCCTGTTCCCGGGAAAACTTCCCATTTCAAATCGGCGTTATAGTCTGTGGACGAATAAACAAAAGGGTTTCCGTAAGTGGTGTCGCCCCAATCTTCGTAAATAAATTTCGCACGTTCCTTGAATTGCGGAAGCGTATATGTTTTACTCACCGCAAAGCGAAGGTTTTGTTGATTGTTCAATTCATATTTCAAATTCAAACTGGGTAAAAACTGAAATTCTTCCAATTCGTTTTCATCTCCCGAAGGATCCAAGGAAGTGTTCCATTCCACATTCTGATTGACCATTTCGGCTCGCAATCCCAAAACGGCAATCAATTTCGGAGAAACACGGTATTCGATATTGGCAAATCCTCCGTGAATGAATTGTTCTCCGGTATAAAACTGTGGTTCAATCGAATTTCCCGAAAAAGTAGTCAGACTGAAAAGTCCCGATGCATAATTATTCTGATTATAAAAAGCATCTATATTATCAAATGTGATGTATTGGAAAGCCTGATTGGGCGACATATTGTATTGCATCGCTTCAAAATCACGGTTTTTAAATCTTCCGTTATAACCCAAAGTCAGTTTTCCGCGGTACCCGAAATCATCTGAATTCGCAAATTTAAAATCCAAACTCAACCTTCCCACCGCTTCGTCTTCGTCCAAAGTCTGGAAATAACGGTGGTTCAGCGAAGCCGAAGAATTGGAAATTACATAATGGTTCAACTGAGATTTCCATTCGATCATATTCTGAAAACGGTCGGGCATATCACTTTTAATCGTATTATAACCCAATGCCCAATTCAATTCCGCTCGGTCGCTCAGTTTGTGTTCACCCAATAATTGGTTGACCCAAAGCTGGTTCTGAACATAAGTTCCTCTTCGCTGAAATCCGCCTTCGTTGGCATTGTCACGAATATAACCTTCGCCTTCTTCCAATTTCTGATTGGTCGAATTCACAAATAAACTATTGAAATTGATAGTGTTTTTACGGTTAATCTGATAAGATAAATTCAAATAACCAGTAGAATTTGTGGTGTACTGATACGAATTAAATGTTTCGAAATCCTTTCCCTGAACGGTTCCTTGGGCATTTACACCCGATTTCAGATAACCTTCTTCAATGCTCGTATAATCGTTGTCATGCGTTCCGGTCAGGAAAAAGCTGAAACGACTGTTTTCGCCCACATTAAATCTTTCGCCCGCCGAAAAAGAAAATCCAGAGCCCAAAGCACCTGATTTTTTTGGATTTAAACTGTTTTCAAAAGCAAATTCAGAAAGTGTATTCGGGTTTTTTACTTTATCAAATCCAAACCAGTTGATGCCCGACTGCAGTTTGAAGTTTTTGTCTTTAATGGCATTGGAATTAATCCGAGAAGTCATTCCCAAAGAAAAGAAACCTTTTCCTGTCTGTTTTTTGGAAATAATATTGACGTTTCCACCGGCAAAATCTCCAAAGAAAGAACCGTTGTACACTTTATCAATTCCTACGTACGTCAAAATATCGGTCGAAAAGATGGACAAGTCAATGTTTTTGAACTCCGGATCATTGGAAGGAATCGGTAGTCCGTTCATCGTGGTGGAATTGTATCGGTCGCCCAATCCGCGAACGTAAATCACACTTGAACCTTCCTGTTTGGAAATCCCCGAAACTTTGGTCACCGCTCCTGCCACGTCACTTACACCTTTTCTCTGTAATTCCTGAACACCAATGCTTTCCTGCATTACAACCGCTCTTTTCTGGGCATTCAGCAAAGAAACTTCCGATTCACGGTTCACTTCTCCCACCACGACTGCTTCACTCAGCTGAGTGGCCGAATCCATTGAAGTTGTAAGCATAGCTGAAAACTCAACGCGTTCCCCATCGTTTACAGTCAGTGTTTGGATTGATTCATCGTATCCAATAGCCGTAATGATTACCTCATAAGTCCCGGCATCTACTTCCATTTCATAACTTCCGTTTTCGTTGGTGAAAACCGAAAAAATAGTTCCTTCTATAAATACATCAGCGGTGCTGATTCCAAATCCGGCTTCGTCCTTTACATTTCCATAAATCACTCCGGTAGATTGTGCTTTCAGGATACTACCCGCCAAAAGCAATAGTGCAAAAATTAGTTTGTACATTTTTTCTCTTCAAAATTCTTTGCAAAGAACAGAAGCTTTAAAATCTTTCAATTTTCCTGAATTTTAAATTTTGTTTAACTAAACGTTACCGG
>JAEWHB010000195.1 GCA_023388015.1 Bacteroidota bacterium | reverse complement strand
CAAAGATTTTCTTGAGTTTTAATTCGTGTGAGTCGTATTTATGAAGCAAGAGCTCGTCTAGCAAAAGAAACTGCATTTTTTTCTTTTCGACTTTGATCAATCCAAAACCCATTACCGTAGTTCCGGGATCGATGCCCAAGATGATTCGCTCCATTTCGCTAAATTATAAAAAAGAATCCTGTCAGGCTTTGAATTGCCCAACAGGATTGATACGTTTATTTGTTAAATTTAATTCAAACTTTCCAGATAAGCCTGCCAGCCTTTGGTTTGGTATTCTTTTGCAGATTCCGCTGCATTAGCAGACTGATAAATTCCACGCCCCACTATCATAAAATCGGTATGGTAGTTTTTACAAACCCGTTCCGGTGTGTTGTATTGCTGCCCTTTTCCATCGGTCGAAGTGCCAATATTTACGCCCGGCGTGAAAAGCAATAAATCATCCGAGATCTTTCTTTGTGCGACTGCGCCCATTACATTTGGAGCGTTTTCGGCTACGTTGAGCGCTTTGGTAATGTAATAATCATCGGTCAGCGTACCTTTGGAAGACATTTCCACGATCGCCACAACGCCTAGATTTTCAAATACTTTCAAACTTTCTTCACCTGCAATCACGTGCGAAGTGATCATATCGGCCCAGCTTCCGATTTTGTAAATTCCTTCTTTGAACTGCAATTCCTGCGTATTTCCGATGTCGGCAAATTTCCGGTCTTCAAATAAAAGAAACTCTTTTTCCCTTGCGATTTGTTTCAGTTTATCAATCAAATCAAAACTAAAATCCTTGATGATGTCGGTATGAAGTTTCAAAGCTACGATGTGGTCGCCCACTTCTTCCGCCAAACTCAAAAGTTCAGCCGAAGTAATCACATCGGCAGATGCAATTAGATTGGATTTTTTCTTCAAGGCAATTTCAATCAGTCTTTTCCCCACCGGATGGTTGATGTTTTTCTGTTCGAGCGGAACTCTTTTGATTTCCGGCGGTGCCGGCGGATTGTTTAAAAAGTTTTTGATGCGTGCCAATTCAGCATCATTTAGACGATGGTATTTATGCAAAATATCAATTGCTTCGTTGATCGTAAAAAGCGTATGAACCGTATAACCTTTGGCTTTCAATTTCTGAATTCCGCCTTGTTCACGATCAAGAACCACTACGATATCGGTCACTTTCAGGCCTTCGCGCTCGATTTCTTCAATGGTTTCCAACAAACTTTGTCCGCTCGTGATTACATCTTCCACCAACAAACAGTTTTGTCCGTCGTGGTAAACGCCTTCTACCATTCGTTTGGTTCCATAGCCTTTGTTTTCTTTCCTTTTAATGATAAGCGGAATTCCACTTGCCAAGCTCATGGTCGTTCCCATCGGCAAAGCGGCGTAAGGAACCCCACAGATTAATTCAAAAGGAGAATTTTCAACTAATTCCAAGAGGTTGTTGGACAATGTTTTTAACAATTGCGGACTGGAGGAAAGCGGACGTAAATCCACATAAAACGGCGATTCGATCCCGCTTTTCAATGTGAAATTCCCAAATTTAATAATTCCTAATTCGTAAGCTTTGAGTAAAAAATCTTCGCGTTGCTGCATTTCTGAAAGGTTTGAGCAAAGTTAAAAGATTTCGTAAGTTTACCATCCGAAATTACCTATGACTTTCGTTATACTTATTCACAAACACATTTAATCAATGAAGAAATTTTTAATAATGTCTGCTTTTCTGGGCTCGACAGTTGTATTCGGACAGAAAATCGGAGAATACCAGTTTTCCCATATCGTAAACAATGACCACACCGAAGTACTTAGTCAGGGCCAAACAGGTACCTGCTGGAGCTTTTCAACGGTTTCTTTTCTGGAATCTGAAGTGAAAAGAATTACCGGAAAAACAGTGGATTTGTCCGAAATGTACATTGTCAAAAACACTTATCCGGCCAAAGCCTATAATTATGTTTACCGTCAGGGAAAGGCACAGTTCAGTGAGGGCGGATTGGGTCATGATGTATTGAATGCGGTCAGAACGGACGGAATTGTTCCACATGAATTTTATACCGGAATCGTGGATGATGCCGAGAAACATGACCATTCGGTTATGGTGGCAAAGCTAACCGGCTATGTGGAAAATTTGGTCAAGCATAAAAAAGCCTATTTAAACGAAAACTGGCAGGCAGAATTTGATGGAATCCTGGAAGAATATATGGGCAAAGAACCCAAAACTTTTCAGTTTGAAGGAAAAGAATTCACGCCGAAGGAATTTGCCAATTACTTGAAAATCAATCCTGATGATTATGTAGCGATTTCTTCTTTTACAAATGTTCCTTATTACAAAAGTTTCGTTTTGAGCATTCCCGATAATTTTTCGAACGGATCTTTTTACAATTTGCCTTTGGACGAATATATGCAACTGATGAATGAGTCGCTGACAAAGGGTTTCACGCTGTCATTCAGTTCAGATGTAAGCGAATCAACTTTTAGTGCTAAAGAAGGAATGGCGATTTTGCCATCGGAAGGAAAAAAAGAAGATTATTTCAAAGTCATTTTGCCGGAAAAATGGGCGACGTCTGAAGAAAGACAAAAGAATTTTGAGAATTTCACGACGGTAGACGACCATCTGATGCATATAACCGGAATGCTGAAAGATCAAATCGGAAATCAATATTACGATGTGAAAAATTCCTGGGGAAGCGAGCTTGCAAATGGCGGAGATGTTTATATGTCGGCGGCTTTTATGCGGATGAAATCCATCGCCTTTTGGGTTCATAAAGATGCGCTGAGCAAGGATTTGAAAAAGAAGTTGGGAATCATTTAAGTCAATCAAAATCCTTAACTTTGATTAGAGTAAATATAAAATTATGGATTTATTAACCAAGAAGAAAAAAATCATCCATTGGATTGACTCCATAAAAGATGAAAAAATATTGGATCAATTGG
>JAEWHB010000159.1 GCA_023388015.1 Bacteroidota bacterium | reverse complement strand
GTTTATAACCACGGATTTTAGCTTCAGGCAGTTGGGTGAAAAGATTTCGGATGTCCGAAAATAAGTTCGTGTATGTAGCCGGATTGGAACGAGGCGTCCGCCCGATGGGTGACTGATCTACTTCGATTACTTTGTCCAGATGTTCCAGTCCTTCAATCTTTTTGTACGGCATCGGCTGAAGTTCAGACCGATAAAAATGTTTACTTAAAATCGGATAAAGTGTTTCGGAAATCAAAGTCGATTTCCCACTTCCTGAAACGCCGGTAACAACAATTAATTTTCCTAAAGGAATTTCGAGATTGACGTTTTTTAAGTTATTTCCCGTTGCACCGCTCAATTTGATCGTTTTGCCGTTTCCTTCCCGTCTTTTTTCCGGGATTTCAATATTTAAATCACCATTTAAATAATCAGAAGTAAGGGTGTGTGCTTTCGAAATGTCTTTTGGTTCGCCTTGCCAAACGATTTTCCCACCACGGCGACCTGCTTTTGGACCGATGTCAATTACATAATCCGATTCCAGAATCATGTCTTTGTCATGTTCCACCACCAAAACCGAATTTCCGATATCGCGAAGTTTTTTAAGCGAATCAATCAATTTAATATTGTCACGCTGATGCAAACCGATGGATGGTTCATCCAGAATGTATAAAACATTGACAAGTTGAGAACCAATCTGAGTTGCCAAACGAATTCTTTGGGCTTCACCACCTGAAAGGGATTTGGAAGGACGATCGAGCGCTAAATAATTTAATCCGACATCCAGTAAAAATGTCAACCTGGTTTCAATTTCCTTCAGGATTTCCTGCGCAATGATTTGTTGTTTTTTGTCTAATTTTTGACTGAGCGTGTTGATCCAGTTCAATAAAAACTGTAAATCAAAATGCGCAACTTCCCCAATGTGTTTTTTATCGATTTTGAAATGAAGCGATTCTTTGTTCAGTCGGAAACCTTCACATTCCGAACAAATTACGTTTTTGGAGAATTTTTTGGTTACTGACCAACCGGAAGGATTGGTTTTGTCTTCAATGATTTCTTCCAAAAAGGGAACAATTCCCTCAAAATCAATTTTATAGACTTTACTTACATCGGCAAATTTTAATTGAACGTCTACCGATTCGGTTAATCCGTAAAGAATATCATGAATGAGTTCTTTTTTTAACTTTTTATAAGGTGTATCAAGCGATTCGCCATATTTGGCATAAATCGACTCGATTTGTTTGCGGATTCTTCCAGTGTTTTTTAGCTCATCAAGAGGCGCAATCATTCCGTTTTTTAAATTCCGGTTGGGATCGGGAAAAACTTTTTCCACATCCACGACTTTTAATTCGCCTAAACCATTACATTTTGGACACGCTCCTTTGGGCGAGTTAAATGAAAAAGTATTGGGTTCTGGCGTAGGATAAGAGGTTCCAGTGGTAGGACACATCAGGTTCCGGCTGAAAAAACGAGCTTCGCCAGTTTCATAATCTACGACCATCATTACATTTTCACCTTGTTGCATGGCTATGTCTATGGAACTCATCAAGCGTTCTTCTGAAACTTTATCGTTTAATTTCAGTTTGTCGATGACCAGTTCAATATCGTGTGTTTTGTATCGGTCCAGTTTCATTCCGGGAAGAATTTCCAGAATTTCCCCGTTTACGCGTACTTCCATATATCCTTTTTTGGAAACATGGGCAAAAAGTTCGCGGTAATGACCTTTTCTGGAACGAACCAAAGGAGCTAGTAAGGCAATTTTTTTATCGGAATATTTTTCTTTAATCAGATCTTTGATCTGGCAATCGGTATAGCTCACCATTGCTTCGCCGGTATTGTAAGAATAAGCTGTTCCGGCTCTGGCATAAAGCAGTCTCAAAAAGTCGTAAATTTCGGTAATTGTTCCAACTGTAGAACGCGGACTTTTGGAAGTTGTTTTTTGTTCGATGGCGATAACCGGAGAAAGACCGTCAATTTTATCCACATCGGGACGCTCAAGACCACCGAGGAACTGGCGGGCGTACGCCGAAAAAGTTTCGATGTATCTTCTTTGTCCTTCAGCATAAATGGTATCAAAAGCCAGCGAAGATTTACCACTTCCGCTCAAACCTGTGATGACTACCAATTTTTCTCTCGGAATTTTTACGTCTATGTCTTTGAGATTATGCTCTCTGGCTCCGTAAACTTCTATAAAATCATTCATTCTTTCGCTCAAAATCAAGCTACAAAATTACGTCAATTTAAGGCAAAAAAAAAGTGCTCCGAAGAACACTTTTTTCTGTTATTATTTCTGAACCGGAATATAAATTTTGGTCAATAAATCCGCTGGATTTTGTGTGGATTCCGGGTCATTCTGATATTCTTCCCAATAGGAATTGGTAAGCTTTAAATTGTTTTTCTTTGCATATTCTTTCATTTTGGAAAGTGTTTCCGGCAATTTCTCATAACTTCCCTTATGAATACAAACCAAAGTTTCCGCTGCAGGAAGCGACATAAGCTGCATTCCTTCACCCATTTTCACAGATTCAGTAAGAGGATAGCCGCAATAGAATTTAGCCTTTCCAGCTGCTGTATCCAGGTATTCATAATAGGAAACCGGTTCAC
>JAEWHB010000142.1 GCA_023388015.1 Bacteroidota bacterium | reverse complement strand
GGAAAGCCGGTAGATGATCTGGCTTTCTTTTTCAATTTCTTCACTGACTTGTTGAATGTCAAATGAGGTCAGTTCGTTCTGCATCTTGTTTGATTTAAGCACGCTAATTTGCGCATTTTATGAATTCATTTGCGCTAATTTATTGGTAGAATTATGTTAAAGTTTGTTAAGGAGCAATTTAGACATAAAATCTTAATCACCTCTTACATCATTCAGAATTTAATTCGAATAAAAATCAGAATAAACTTAAAGAATTATAGTCGGGCATCAACCGCATCTCCTTTTAAAATGCCTTTCACATCATAAATGACCGCATTTTCTTTTTTGAGCAAACTTAAATCCAGTCCTTTGAATTCATCGTGAGCCACACCTAAAACGATCGCATCGTACCGTTTATGTTCACCGTTCAATGTGAGTGTTTGGTACGATGAAATTCCGTATTCGAATTCCACTTCTTCGGGATGTGCCCAAGGATCAAAAGTTGTGACATGGGTTTTGTATTCTTCCAAAGCAGAAATTACATCAACAATTTTGGTGTTTCTGACGTCAGGACAATTTTCTTTAAAAGTCACGCCTAACATCAAAATTTCTGCACCGTTAACTTTTATACCTTCCCGAATCATACATTTAACTACTTGGGAAGCAACATATTCGCCCATTGAATCGTTCAAACGTCTACCGGCCAGAATGATTTCTGGATGATAACCAAATTCCTGCGCTTTTTGAGCGAGGTAATATGGATCGACGCCAATGCAGTGTCCACCCACTAATCCCGGCTTGAAAGGAAGAAAATTCCATTTGGTACCGGCGGCTTCCAGTACGGCATGGGTGTCGATGTCCATGAGGTTGAATATTTTGGCCAGTTCATTTACGAAAGCAATATTTATATCGCGTTGCGAATTTTCGATGACTTTGGCGGCTTCTGCCACTTTGATGGAAGGAGCAAGGTGAGTTCCTGCAGAAATAACTGCTTTGTAAAGTTCATCTATTTTCAATCCGGCTTCGGGTGTGGAGCCGGAAGTAACTTTCAAAATTTTCTCTACTGTATGCTCTTTATCGCCCGGGTTGATTCGTTCCGGTGAATAACCGGCAAAGAAATCTTCATTGAATTTTAATCCCGATACTTTTTCGACAATCGGAATGCAGTCTTCTTCTGTTGCGCCGGGATAAACGGTTGATTCGTAAATAACGATGTCACCTTTTTTAATCACTTTTCCTACGGTTTCGCTGGCTTTGAACAAAGGAGTTAAGTCGGGGCGATTGTTTTTGTCAACCGGCGTAGGAACAGTAATCACAAAGTAATTGCAATCTTTTAATTCCTCAATATTATTGGTAATAAAAAGACCTTTTTCTTGGTTGGGACTTTCAACTAATACAGATTGCAACAATTCCTCCTCTACTTCTAGAGTGCTATCAACGCCAAGACGTAATTCATGAATGCGGGTTTCATTTATGTCAAATCCGATTGTGTTGAATTTTGTTGCAAAAAGTCGAGCCAATGGAAGTCCAACATAACCCAGTCCAATGATGGCAATCTTCTTATCGTTCATATTTGTTATTCAAGAATATTAAGCAGGCAAAATTAGCGCATTTTCTTGAATTTGATGATTTAAGCATATTAAATTAAGGAATTGGTTTCATCTTAATGCTTGTTTCCTAAGCCAATATTAAATTCTAGCCAGAAGTTTTGTTTTAGTGAGGTTGAGCTCGAAAATCCACATCAGCCGTTTCACCGACGTAGTATCGATTCAGTGGCGTACCTACGGCACGCCTTTCCCCAAAACGCATTTTTATCTACAAAGCATTTGTGCCGATAGCATAGTGTCAATAAACGATTGAAAATAATTAATTCAAAGATAAAACGCATTAAGTTATGCCCCGAAAGGGCTAAAGCTTTGTAACGATTAGAAAACCGGAGTAAGAATGTTTTGGCGCATATTTTTGAATAAAAATTTTGACAAAATAGAACTAAATATGTTATCAAATATGGGTGGCGTACCTACGGCACGCATTTTCCCCAAACGCATTTTATTTACCAAGCTTTTGTGCCTATGGCACAGTGTCAATAAACGATTGAAAGTTAATTAATGCATAATTAAAAAAGCCGCTCCAAATAGAAACGGCTTTTAGTAAGTGGTGCCTCCAGGAATCGAACCAGGGACACAAGGATTTTCAGTCCTTTGCTCTACCAACTGAGCTAAGGCACCTACTCATTTGGGACTGCAAATATATAAAATTTCTCATATTCCAAAAAAATATTTTTCTTTTTCATCGTTGAGAGACCTTAACAAACTTTAATAGTTCATTAACAACCAATTCCCAAACCGTTTTTTGCGGTTTGCAATCTAATCATCATATTTGCAACTTGAAATTATAGAAATAACGCATGAAATTACAAAGCGTATTAGCCATTTTTGGCTTTATAGGATTGGGAATGAGTGTAAACGCACAACAAAACTCAACCTCTCCTTATTCTTCATTTGGCGCCGGAAATTTGCTTTTTGATAATAATATTGAACAAGCAGCAATGGGTGGATTGTCCGTTTTTAACACCAACCCTTACAGCGCAAGTGCTAATTTTTATAATCCAGCAGCCAACAGAGATCTGAGCTTTACCACTTTTGAATTTGGGGTAAACACACATTTGAGTCAGTTTGATGACACAACCAATGTTTCCAAAAACAGCGCTACTTATATTTCCAATATTTCGCTTGCATTTCCTGTGGGAACCAAAGGACGGGCAGGTTTTGGATTTCAACCTTATTCTTCGGTAGGATATGATTTAGCGACGATTACCGAAACAGAGGAAATAGCTTTTAGAAATGATTATAAAGGAAGCGGTGGAATCAATTCACTGCATGTGATGGGTTCTTATAACATTACGCCAGAGTTTTCATTAGGTCTTCGTGCCAACTATTTATTTGGAGAATTGGATCGTAATCAAATCATCACTACACAAGGACTAGCATTGGTTTCAGATTATTCATACGAAGCTAAACTCAGTGGTTTTCAATTTACAGCCGGAACCTATTATTCCAAAAAAATCGGAACCAACAAGCGTTTTGAAGCAGGCGGAACTTATACGCTGGGCGCAAACCTGAATGCCAAAATAGAGGACATGACCATGACTTATATGCTACTGGACAACGTTCCCGGGAACATTGACACCATTCAGTATCATAAAATTTATGGCGATATGAAATTGCCACAATCTGTTTCCATCGGAGCTTCTTATCGTAAAGATTTGCATTGGATGATAGGCGCTCAGCTTGATTGGGGCGACTGGGGCGGATATTCACTTGACGAAGATGATAATTCTAATATTGACACAAGATTCAGAATTTCTGCGGGCGGATACTGGATTCCCGATTTCAATAGTTACAAAAGCTATTTCAACCGTGTAACTTATCGTTTGGGCGGATTTTACGAAGCAACTCCTTTGCAATTTGGCGATATTGGAATCAAGAAGTATGGCGTAAGTTTTGGATTTGGATTCCCTGTCGGAAAGGATCGGGATGCTTCTATGTTGAACCTGGCAGTTGAATTGGGTCAGCTTGGAAAGGCGAATTCGCAGGTTATCAAAGAGAATTACGCCAATCTGAAAATCGGATTTACACTGAATGATGTTTGGTTCAGAAAACGTGTGATTGACTAAATTCCTCTGAATGACAAGTCTCTTTTCTGGTTTTCGGATATTTTTTCGCAAGAGACTTTTGCCTGTTTACATCATTGCACTTGTTTTTGGTTGTACGCGTCCGGAAGAGGTTGATTTGTCCAAACAAAAGAAGGATTTTCCCAGCAGAACACTCATAAATGCCGAAGTGAGTTTTAAAGATTCCGGATTTTTAAAAATTAATTTACGTTCGCCGCTTATTGAAGAATATGCGATGATTGATTCGCCTTATACCCAATTCCCTAAAGGCCTAGAAATGAATTATTACAACAAAAGTCTGGATTCACCCGGCTATTTGCGTGCCAACTGGGCCGTGATGAATGAAATGAAAGGCTGGTACGAAGGCCGCGGAGATGTAGTTGTAATCAGCGAAAGCGGAGATACACTGAAAACCCAAAAATTGTTCTGGAACAAAGTGAAACGTCAGGTTTTTACCCGTGATACGGTTTATATCATCTCCAAAGAAGGCGATTCTTTACAAGCCAACAACGGACTGGAAGCAAAAGACGATTTGACCGAATATATGTTATTTAACAATCAGGGAACCAAATTTTATGAAGAAGGAAATTTTTAAGTTCAGGACAGAATTCTGAATTTAAAGCGTTCATTTTCAAAATTTATGGGTCACGAATTTTCAAATTGATTTAATTATTGTAATTTCGCCAACCAAAAATTTAATATTTAAGACTCAAGATAATGGCAATTTTAGGAGATATCCGCAAACAAACCTGGTTACTGGTAGTGGTAATCGGGGTGGCAATGTTAGCATTTGTAGCCGGTGATTTATTCAGTGAGAACTCTGTTGTAAAACGAATGTTTACAGGAGACCCCAATGAAGTCGGTAACATAAACGGCGAATCTATTTCTGTCGCTGAATTTATAAACGCTCAGTCAAATGCGGGTTCCAACCAAAACCTGTCACAAAACCAGATTTCACAACAAGTCTGGAACAACCTTATCACACAGAAAGTAATTACTGCTCATGCAGAAAAAGTTGGTTTGGAAGTAAGTGATGATGAAGTTTGGGCTTTCATGGCTCAACAATATGGTATGCCGGATGCTTCTCAGTTGAAAACCCAAGTAGGTCAATTAAAGTCACAAGCAGAACAAGGTGTTCAGGGAGCCGGTCAAGCTTATCAAAACTTCATCATGATGTTTGAAGAAGCTAAACCCAATTTATTGAGACAAAAATACCTTGATTTGGTAACTATGGGTGTAGCTACAACTTCCAAAGAAGCTGAATTTCAACAAGTAAGCAACATTCAGAATGCTACAATTGACTATGCGTTTGCTTCTTATGATGATTTGAAGAAAAAATACAAAGTAGAAGTAACCGATGATGAAATCAACGCTTATGTGAAAAAATATCCTAAATATTTTAAATCAGAAGCCACCGTGGATTTAAATTATGTTTATTTCCCGGCTCAACCTTCCGCTGAAGATGAGCAGAAAACTTTGACTGAAATCAGAAAATACGTTGCCGGAACAGTTTCAGTTGACGAAGTAAACAAAATCAACGATACCATTCCTGCATTTGTAAATGCAGACAACGACTCAATTTATGTTACAAAGTATTCTGACAGACCTTTTGTAAACCAATTCATCACCAGAAACGAAATCCAACAGTTTGCATCCCAGCTACCTGAAGATTATGTAAACTTCTTGATGAATGGATCTGTTGGACAAGTAGGCGGACCCTTTAAAACCGGTAATGCCTATCAGTTGGTAAAAATTTCAAAGTCAAAAGAAATCGCGGATTCAATCAATTCAAGCCATATTTTGATTTCTTACAAAGGAGCTACAGATCCATCTATTACAAGAACACGTGAAGAAGCAAGAGTTTTGACCGACAGTATTATGGCAAAAACCAATGCAGGAAATTTCCTCCAAATGGTTAACCAGTATTCTGAAGACCAAGGATCTAAAATCAAAAATGGAAGCATCGGATGGACAAGCAGCAGCTCACAATCCATCGCTCCGGAATATTTGCAGTTCTTGAATACACATAAAACAGGAGAAATCGGAATTACAGAATCCAGATTCGGATTCCATATCATTAAAATTGATGGTGTAAAAAACACAACCGGATATCAGTTTGCCAATATTCTAAAGGAAATTAAACCCTCACAAGATACATCTGATAAGAACTTTGCAGATGCGAGAAATTTCGCACAGGAAGTTCAGGGTAAATCTTTGAATGAATTTGCAAATTCAGCTCAGAAAAATGGATTTAATTATAATTCGGTTGACAACGTAACACGTTATTATACGCAACCATTGGTAGATCCAAGCACCGGATTCAGCAATGAAAAAGACAACGAAATCCTGAGATGGGCTTTCAACAAAGGAACAAAACCAGGAAGTTCGTTCTTGTTTACAACTGCAAACGAAGACCAGATTATTGTTTTTGTATCCAATAAATCTCCAAAAGGTTTAGCTTCCGCAAAAGCAGCAAGAGCCGAAGTAGAGCCTATTTTGGTCCAGCAAAAATTAGCCAAGATGGTTGATGAAAAGTTAGGAGCTAATCCAAGTTTGGATGCATATGTTTCCAATTTCGGAGCAGAAAGAGGAAGTTCTTCACTCACATTCGGATCGGCTCAAATTGCAGGAAAAGGAGCAGAACCAAATGTTGCTGGAGCAGCTTTCGGGATGAAACCTGGAACTGTTTCCAAAGCAATCAGAGGAAATGCCGGAATCTATGTAATCAACCTTAAAACTTTGGCTGAAGCGCCGAAAGTGGAAGATGCAACATTCCTGATCGAACAAATCAATCAGCAGGCAAAACAACGAATGAGCCAGCAGTTGATTCCGTCTATCATCATGTCAGCTGACATTGAAGATACAAGAATGGAGAAACTTGACAGACAACAAATGATGCAGTAAGCATTGAAACTTATACAGAAACCGGGGTTTTCACTCCGGTTTTTTTATGTCCGAAATATTCAAATACGTATTGTTTTAAATTTTTTTATCAGAATTTAGAATTCTGTTTGCAGGTAATGAAAATTCGTGTATATTTGCAGTCCAAAATTGACTGATCCGGTAGTTCAGTTGGTTAGAATACCTGCCTGTCACGCAGGTGGTCGCGGGTTCGAGTCCCGTCCGGATCGCAAAAAGCACTTCAGAAATGAGGTGCTTTTTTTGTTTTGTAAAGTTTCAACTTCATAGTATACCTGCCCATCTTTTCGGCTGAGCCGAGACGGGTTCGAGCAAAGAGCACTTCAGAAATAAGTTTTTTATCTTTGGTAAATGGCTTTTTACGTTTACATATTATACTCCAAATCAAACAATATTTATTATAAAGGTTTTTCTGAAAATCCTGAAAACCGCTTAATCGAGCATTTAGAGGGTAAAAGTCAATATACTTCACAAGCCAAAGATTGGGAACTTGTTTTTGTCCGAAGTTTTGAATCAAAGACAGATGCCTTGAAATATGAGAAAATGCTAAAACGACAAAATCAAAACTATTTAAGGTGGCTTATTAATGGAGAGCTAAATGAATTGTTATAATTATAATTTCGGCTGTCATCTCGGCTGACCCGAGACGGGTTCGAGTCCTCCCGGCTGAGCCGGGACAAAAAGCACTTCAGAAATGAGGTGCTTTTTTTGTTTTGTAAATCAAGATTATATTTATGTCTTGGATTAAACATTCTTAAATGAAAAATAAATTGGTCGCAATTATACTGATAATCCTTTTGGTAAGTATTGGATATGTGCTTTTCACAATGTATAGCTCCAATAAAAAAATTGAAAATTATCAATTCAGTGATGAAGAATTGGAAATCATAGAAACATTTAAAGAAATTAAACTTCAACCTACTATAGGCAATCCATATACTATAGTTAAGTGGAAATCATCAATTTCCATATATGTTGAAAATTTGGATTCGGCTGATTATATGCCCAAATATATATTATTAGCAATTGAAAATTTAAATAAAATTATTCCGAAAAATCAAATTAGTATTAAGTTGACAGATGGCCAGTTAGAAAGTAATGTGGTTTTATATATTGGAGAACGTGATGATGTGGAAAAGAAAGTTCCTACATTACTTTATGATGTTGAAGATGATATTTTTGGTTATACCGAACTGGAAATTTATGACAGAAACAACACAATTTATCGAAGTAGAATTTTTATTGAATCAGGCGCAACTTACGAAGAGCAATTTTCGACATTTTTAGAAGAAATGATGCATTGCATTGGGTTTATTGGGCATACAGAAAACCCAAAGAGCATTTTGTTTGAAGAGAGAGATGAAATGAACATTACTGAATACAATGATTTTGATGCAAGTTTAATAAGATTACTCTACCATCCTGAGATGTACACAGGCTTAAACGCATCAGGTGCAGAGAAAGCTGCGAAGAAAATTTTTATGGAAGATAAGCTACGGTAATGCTCCAAAAATGTTGATTTGTGATTTTGTTAAAAACACAATTTGAATTAAAATAATTACCATCACATTGGTAACAAAAAAGGGACGCTTAAAAAAGCACTTCAGAAATGAGGTTTTTTTTCAACACCAAAAATCTTAATACATAATACTTAGGTCTTAATACTTCTTTTTGTAACATTTTCGCCATTTGCCCTACTTACTTAAGTATAAATTGAGCGCATGTTTAGAAAACTCATTTTACTCGAATGGAAATCATTTTTTCGGTCTGCCACGATGGGCAAAGAAATCGCAATCAAAATTCTGATTGGTTTTTTTGCGCTTTATGGAATTGCAAGTATGCTGGTTTTGGGAATCGGATTGCGATTTTTACTGATTGAATTATTTCCCGACACAGAACCTCTTTATCTGGCCAATCAGTTGGTGGTGGTTTGGTTTATAATTGAATTGGTGATGCGCTATATGATGCAAAAAATTCCAATTATCAACATCAAACCTTTTCTCATTCAAAACATCAAACGAAGCACTTTGGTCAATTTCATTCTGACCAAAAGTATCTTTTCCTATTTCAACATCTTTACGCCCATTATGGTCATTCCTTTTGCCGCCATTAGCTTTTGGCAAACGGATTTCAGTTTTCTTCAGATGTCAGGCTGGACGATTTCAATTTTATCGATGGTGCTGATTGCGAATTTCCTCAACATTTACATCGAAAAGAAAATCCTCGACAATAAATTATTATTTGCTTTGTTCTTTGGCACAATCGCCATTCTTTACGGATTGGAATATTTTGAAATCTTTCTGACCACTCAATTCGTAGGAAATATTTTCAACCAAATCCTGCTTCAGCCTTGGATTTGCCTAATTCCCGTTGCGATTGTCATTTTCCTGTTCAAACTCAACCAAAGAAATTTAATTCAGAATTTTTATCTGGATGCTTATCTGAAAACCGAATCCAATAGTTTTGACGACACCGATATGGCGTGGACGCAGCGGTTTGGAAAAGTAGCGCCTTTTATGCAGTTGGACATGAAACTCATCTGGCGAAACAAACGCCCCAAAACCGTGCTTTATATGTCCTTGTTTTTTGCCCTTTACGGATTGCTTTTCTATACGCAGGATACTTACAACGAATCGGCGATGTGGGCGTTTGTCGGACTTTTTATGACAGGAGTTTTTATGATGAATTTCGGACAATTTATTCCCGCCTGGGACTCGACTTATTATCCGATGATGATGACGCAGAACATCCCGATGAAACTCTACCTGCATTCCAAAGCGACTTTGATGAATTTTTCCATTCTGATTATGACCATTGCCACTTTGCCTTATGGCTTTTTTGATTCTAAAATTTTAATTTTAAATATGGCTTGTGCGATTTATAACTTCGGAATAAACGTTCCGCTTTTATTGTTCGCAGGCTCATTTAACAAGAAAAGAATTGATCTGGACAAAGGTCAGTTTTCCAATTATCAGGGAACCGGAATTACGCAATGGCTCATCATTTTACCTTTAATCGGAATACCGATGATCATTTGGACGCTGCTGAAATATTTCGGGAATTTTTACATTGCTTCGGCGGTTTTGGCCTTCCTTGGGCTGATTGGGTTTTTACTGAGAAATTATTTTATGAATGGAATTCTCAAAGGTTACAAAACCCGAAAATATGCGGCAATCAATGGATTTAAAGAACAAAATGCTTAATCTAACTTCAGGAAAATGATTGAAATCAATACTATATCAAAAGAATACGGTGGAGTCAAAGTTTTGAACCTCGGCGAAATTAAAATCAACAAAGGCGAAAGCATCGGACTGGTGGGAAACAACGGTGCCGGTAAAACCACGCTTTTTAGCCTGATGCTTGACTTAATTCAACCCACGACAGGGGAGATCATGCTCAATGGAATTAAAGTCCACGAGAGCGAAGACTGGAAGAAGTTCACCACCGCCTTCATCGATGAAAGTTTCTTAATCGGTTATTTGACACCCGAAGAATATTTTTATTTCATTGGCGAATTGCGCGGCGAAAACAAAGCGAGTATCGATGCGTTTCTGTTGCAGTATTCCGAATTTTTTAACGATGAAATCCTGGGCAAACGAAAATACCTTCGTGATTTGTCCAAAGGAAATCAAAAGAAAGTCGGCATTGTTGCGGCTTTGATTGGCGACCCGGAAATCATCATTTTGGATGAACCTTTTGCGAATTTAGATCCGACGACTCAAATTCGATTGAAAAAACTAATCAAGGATTTAACTTCCCACAAAGAAAAAACGATTTTGGTTTCCAGCCACGATTTGAACCATACAGTCGAAGTTTCTGACCGGATCATTGCACTCCACAAAGGCGAATTGGTTA